>CAXBHA010000073.1:0-8516 GCA_963974955.1 uncultured Yeosuana sp.
TCATTATATTTTCAGACTTATGACAAATTACGGACATTCAATCTTGCTTCCTTTATAAAAAAAAGGCTATTGGTTCATATGTCTAATTTCGTGTATAAAAGTTTCTAAATCTACACCATTATGAACCAATGTTAATGCTTTATCAACGATATACTTTACGTTTACGGCATGAAACCCTAGTCCAACACCAATTTTATTTAAAAGTTTATGTTCTTTTTCACCTTTAATCTGATCGACATGTACCATGCGCACTAAATCATATAATCGCTCTAATCTGTGGTCATAGGATAATGGCGGATTAATTGGATGCGATTGATAATCTTTTAAAATCGTTTTATAATCGGCCTCACCAATACCTAAGTTAAAGGCTAACCTATCTAAAAATGCTTTTTCTTCAGGGGAAATAATACCATCATCCATGGCAACCCTAACAATGGCCGCAAAATGATCTTCATTACGCTTTTTAAACTCGCTATCAAATAAATCTGAAATTGACATATGTTACTTTTTTTTAGTGCTGCAAACCTACATATTTTTTTCGTTTTATTTTTGAAGTCATCTTGACTTTCTTTTTGAAAAAATAAAAGGGTTGTAGAATCCTGTGCTGTTAAACATAAAAACACAGCCCTATGTACCAAGTACTGGGCAAAGATATGATAGAATTGGAAATAGTTCCATATTTACCGAAAACAAAAAGAGGGTTTAAGCCCAAAGAACCTCTTTATTGGATTATTAATACAATTTTATACAAACTAAAAACAGGCATTCAATGGGAATATTTACCGGTTAACAGCTTATTTAGTGAGAAAATATTGCATTACAAAACAGATTTGATACGACTATAACAAGCTGGAAAGGATTTAACTTCTTGGCTTTTATTGTAATTGCTCTGAAGAAATTCATAAAAAATAAAAGCTACAGTTTATTAAGTACTCTTGGTAACCGAACAGGTAACTTATTTGATAAGAGCTTTTGTTTTATTTCACTTTTTTAGATTTGAGTAAATATACTAATGCGTTATAAAAAATATTGAAAAATCATTTAATTAATGATAATATGATGTGTTTCCTCCGTGTCCTGATTGATTTTTATTTTCAATATATATCTGCCTTTTTTTAATTTTGAGACGTCAATATTTGTTACATCGTATAATTTTCCTTCAAGGGTCAAGTGACTATAAAAATCATAAAATTTAAATGAGTTCTTCATGGGCAATTTGACTTTCATTATAACTTAGTGAATTTTCAATAATGGTAGATTTAGAGCTAACAGTGTTGTTTCTTTTAATAGTTAATTGTTCAGAAGCTGGGTTAGGTGAATAACAGACTATTTCAGGACCATTTAATTTGAACACCATCTGTACAGATTTGAATGCGTTTAGTCTACCATAACCTAGTTCATTACTAAATCCATTGGTAAAAACATATCCGCCAACTTTATCTGTATTATTAATAAGAATATCAAAAACTTCCTGTTGTGTTAAATTAGGGTCAACGGACAAAACCAGAGCAGCAACAGCAGCCACTTGAGGGCAGGAATAAGATGCACGCCAACGTTACGTGTATGGAAAGTTGCGTGTTTGTGTGCGAGGATTTTCCGAAGGAAAATCGGAAGCAAGCAAACACGCAACTCACTTTAGTTTAGCTAAAACAAGCAATAAATTATATATGGCTTAGCAACAGTACTTTTTGTTCAGTCGTAATGGAATCTGCATTTCGCAATTAATATCTCACCTTCTCTATATTGGTAAATCAGTCTATGTTCACTATCAATGCGTTTTGACCAAAATCCAGAGTATTTATGTTTTAAAGGTTCAGGTTTTCCAATTCCGTCGAAAGGGTTTTGAGCTATGTCTTTCAGAAGTTCATTTATTTTCTTTAACTTTTTTTTATCTGTTTTTTGCCAATACAAATAATCTTCCCAAGACTCTTCAACGAATACATACTTCATATTAGTTTTCGATTAAGTCCTTATTGAATGACACTCCGTTTTTTAGTTTGTCAATTGCAGAATCTAATCTTAATTCATTTTTTCGAGAGGACAATTCGTGATTTGTTGCCATTAAAGAATTGTATTCTTGCAGAGACATAACTACAATTCCAGAATCTTTGCCACGATTTATAATCAAAGTCTCAAAGTTTTTTACTACTCTATCCAAGTAAGTCTTAATGTCTTTTCTAAAGTCCGAAACAGTTGTTATTTGCATAATATTATATTTTATAAAGTACAAATATATGTACAAAATATGATTTATGAATTTTTTTTTTGTATTCCACCCAACATTAAAAATTTAAAGGGGTTAATGCTATTGGCTACACCGCTCTTAAAAAGCCAGTAAATTTTGATGAAGCCTATTTGACATTTGCTGCTGGGGTAACTTTTTAAACTAAAATTATATAGGCCAAGAAGTAACAGGCACTATTAAGAATATTGTTTATGATGAAAAAACAGTTGCACTAATGGTAGAAGATTTTAAACAACCCAAAAAGTTAGAAGTTGCATTGCTACCGATTTTGTTCAGCAAAATTTAAGCAATGAAGAACAAATATTTAAAGCTTTAAACATACCAAAGTACATACTTTTAAGTAAAAATGATCCTAATCTTAATCAAAAATATGTAATAGAATTTGGTGAATCTGCAAAAAACAATTGTAAAGTTATAGTACTTAAAATAGCGGACATTATCCAAATATAGAAACCCCAGAAGAATTCTTTTCAATAGTCAACAGCTTCGCCCTAGAAATTTTTACGACATAAGCACTTCTTAAAAAAACTATGGAATTACATTTGAATGTCCGTAATTTGTCATAAGTCTGAAAATATAATAATTTTGTCATTCCGACAAAGGAGGAACCGCATTGATTTTAATGGATTCTTCATTTCGTTTCACTCCATTCTGAATGACAAAAATGGTATTATGAATGAATACGGACATTCAAAATTACATCTACAAACTAGTGATTTCATTCTCTTTTAAGCCAATCGCTTCTATTTTTTAATACTTTATCAGTTGGTTTTTCTCCACTTTTTTCAATCAATCCAATACTATAACTTGGGTCTGGTGCAAGTACAACTTTGGTGCTTTTAGATTCGCCAAATCGAAGAAAATCAATAGCTAATTCGTCACCTACTTTATACTGTTCAATAAAATCATCAAAACGCAGTCCGTTTGGAAAGGGTTGCTGATTAATTGCTGTAATAATATCGCCTTTATCAAGTCCAGCTACATAAGCTGGACTGCCAATGATGGTATTACGTTGAATTTCACCGTTAAAAGCATTATTAATAGAAACAGCTTCCCCAAAATAAGGTGATTCTGTATCTTGTTTTAATTCCACACCGACGGAAGCCAACAAGATTTTATAATCAGGCATATCACTTTTATAAATATAGTTTTGGAAAAAGTTATCTCCAAAATCTGTTCCTGAGTATGTGTTTAGTGTGTTATGCAAGTCTTCAACTGTATAGGGTTTTTCTAATTTCCCAAAGTTTTTCCACATTAATTTCATAAAATCATCGAGATTTAATCCTTTTTCTCTTAACGATAAATCTAAGGCCAACCCAAGTGCGCTTCCATATGAATAATACGATATGAAAGTGTTCGCTCGGTTTACAGGATCAACAGCGCGCGCCGCATCAACAAATGGTGCTTGATAACTCATTTCGATAGGATTAAAAAACTGCCGCCCAGGAGAATTCCACACGTAATTAAAAGTCCCTGAAAGCCCTTCTATATATTCTTCAATACTTATTAAACCGGCTCTGCATAACGACAAATCATCAAAATAACTTGTAAATCCTTCGGCAAACCACAGTTCACCACTCATATTGGTTTGATCAAACTTAAACGGTTCTAAGGCTTTTGGGCGAATACGCTCTACATTCCAACAGTGAAAAAACTCATGGGCAACGGTACCTATATTGCTATCCATACCGCCATTAGCTAAACTTGTCGTTGATGTTACAATGGTTGAGTTTCTATGTTCCATGCCATCACCAGAAACATTTGGCATGTAACATGCTAAAAAAGAATAGGTGCCATAATCGTATTTAGGCAACTCGCCAAAAACAGATTCTTCCTGTAATACCACTTTTTTTACCTTTTCAAAATACGCGTCTAATTCAGCCTCACTACCATTATGATGCAACATAAAATTGATGGTTTGCCCCTTTACATCAAAGGAACGGATACTGTAATTACTTAATTCGGTTGGACTATCCATAAAATATTGAAAGTCCTTTGCATAATAGGTATCCCCATTTATGTGTTTTAATTGGGTAGCCACTTTCCAGTTTAAATCCTCGCGTTTGTTAAACGTTACTTCAATTCCTTGATGTTCCAAACTTGGCATATATATAAAAGTCGCAGGCATATTTAAATGCGCATGCGTTTCATCAATTTGTAAATAGGTGCCATCTCCCATGTTTCCATAAACTACATAACTTACCTTTATGGTGCCATCGTGACCGGTTACTGTCCACGAATAAGAATCTGGTCGAGAGACCTCCAGAGCATGTCCTTGACTATCGGTTACCTTTACCTTATATACATTTTTTATAAATTCATGCAACGCATAACGCCCTGGAGAAGATCTACTCATAATAAATTCAACATCACCTTCTTTTAAATTTTCAAAAGTTGCAGTTACAAACGCTTCATGGTGTACTGCATTATCAAAGGATATACTGTACGTAGATGACACTTGTGCACTAAGTACATGACTCATAAAAAGGTAAAGCAAACAAAAAAGAATTCTATTCATAAGTAAAATTTTAAGTTGCTAAGATACTGTTTTTGCTATTTGGTTTATTTGATTATTCTTGAGTTTAAATTATAACCAACAGCTCAGATTTTAATTGTGTATTTAGTTTTGTATTAATTGCAAAATATCATTTGGGCTTGGTTAATTTTATTAATTTTGCCAAAAATTCCAACCAATGAACTTAAACAAATCAGTCATCATATTATTGCTATTATGCTCTAAAACCATCTTTTCACAACAAGATACTTTAAGAGAACAATTGCAAGAAGTTGTCATCAAGTCAAGCAGAATTGATTTACCGTTTTCTGAAAACTCCAGGACCATCACTGTTATTTCTTCCGAAGATATTAAACAAAGTGCCGCCACCAATGTTGCCGATTTATTACAACAATTTGCTGGAGTTGACATAAGACGTCGAGGAACCTCTGGTATGCAAGCCGATTTATACATTCGCGGTGGTAGTTTCGACCAAACCTTGTTACTTATTGATGGTATTAAAGTTGAAGATGCACAAACAGGCCATCATACCATGAATATGGCGTTACCTCTTGCCGTTATTGAACGCATTGAAATTATTAAAGGTCCTGCAGCCAGAGTATTTGGCCAAAATGCTTTTACAGGTGCCATAAATATTGTTACTAAAAAAACTCAGGACAATTTGGTGTCTTTAGGTGTTGAAGGCGGTTCCTTTGATCAAAAAAATGGAAGTGTTACTGTGGCAAGTGCTTTAGAAAATTCGTCACATTTAGTCTATGTGTCAAGAAATGTTTCTGATGGGTATCGTTATAATACCGATTATGATAACCAAAACTATTTTATTAAGAGCACTTTTAATAAAAATGCGCTTCCTATTGATATGATTACCTCGTTTTCTGAACGTCAATTTGGAGCCAATGGCTTTTATGCAAGTCCAGCGGCTATTAATCAATATGAAGTAACACAAACCAGTTTAATAGGCGTTTCCACAGAAATTAAAAATTCAAAACTCACTTTAAAGCCATCTGTCTATTGGAGACGCAACCAAGACGAATATATTTTCGTCCGCCAAGACCCATCTATATACCGCAATTTGCACCTAACCAATAAAGTTGGTGCCGAACTAAATGCCAAATATAGTTCTAATATGGGGGTTACTGGTTTTGGTATCGATATGGCAAAAGTATCTTTGTCCAGCAATAATTTAGGCGATCGAAACCGGTTTATGACGACCTTCTTTTTGGAACATCTTTTTAAATTGGCTAATGATAAGTTGGACATTACTCCAGGTATTGCCGTGAACTATTTTTCAGATTTTAAATTTCATGCGTTTCCTGGCATTGATGTTGGCTATAAATTAAATAACAGCTTAAAAGCCTACGGAAATATAGGTTATACCTACAGAATTCCAACCTATACCGATTTGTATTACAACGACCCTACAACGCTTGGGGATGCCAACTTAACCCCTGAAGAGGCTATTGCCGAAGAACTTGGATTGAAATACATCACCAATAATTTTAATGCCTCATTTGCCCTGTTTAACAGAGATGCCAACAAACTTATAGATTACGTTAAAGAAAATGTCGACGACCGCTGGCAAGCCACTAATATTGCAGAATTAAACACAAAAGGGTTTGAATTAAGCACCAATTATAATTTTAAATTTGGTGCCTTTAATCAATTATTAAATCTGTCATACACCTTTTTAGAAGAAGACATAAAAAACATAAACGTCAATTTTTCAAGGTATTCCATCAACTCGTTAAAACATCAGGTGGCCTCGAGATTAAGTACCAGTTTTATTAAAAATATATCACAAACCATCGTTTATAAATACGCCGAAAGAACCAATGGAGAGAGTTATTCAGTCGTTGATGCTAGCGTTAATATACCTCTAAGTGCCTTTGAAATTTCATTCATTGCAAACAATATTTTTAATACAGAATATACCGAAACCAATTTGGTTCCTATGCCAAAAGGTAATGTGTTGTTTGGACTGACCTATAATTTTAAATAAAAACTCAAAAAAATACCCGACCCCTTTTTTTTTAAAACTCAAAAGGTGACTTAAAACGAACCAATAAATTCTATTTTAAATGTAGTCATATTTTCTTACCTTTGGTAACCTAAACTTTTGCCAATGCCACTAAATCTGCAAGACGTTCCACGAGTTAAAACCATTAGTAAGGCGGACTTTCTTGGGCATTACTTTAAGCCACAAAAACCAGTAGTTATTGAACATTACATTAAGGATTGGCCTGCCTATAAAAAATGGGATTTAGACTATATGAAAGCGGTTGCGGGACACCTTACCGTACCGCTATATGATGATCGCCCCGTAGATCACAGAGATGGGTTCAATGATCCCCATACTAAAATGAAGATGAGCGATTACATCGACTTGTTAAAGCGTGAGCCCACCAGATACCGTATTTTTTTATGGAACGCCCTTAAAGAAATTCCAGAACTTCGGGAAGATTTCACCTTCCCAGATTTTGGATTGCGCCTTATGAAAGATATCCCCATGCTGTTTTTTGGAGGTTTTGACTCCTATACCTTTATGCATTATGACATCGATTTAGCCAATATATTTCATTTCCATTTTGAAGGTACCAAACAGATTATTTTGTTCGACCAAAACCAGAATGATTATTTATATAAAGTCCCACATTCGTTAATTACCAGAGAAGATATCGATTTTGCCAACCCTGATTTCGAAAAATGGCCCTTGCTTAAAAAGGCAAAAGGGTATAAAGCAGAACTTAATCATGGTGAAGTACTATATATGCCCGAAGGCTATTGGCACTATATGCGCTACATAACCCCGGGGTTTTCCATGAGTTTACGCGCCATTGCCCGAAACCCAAAAAACTTTAGCAAAGCCGTTTACAACGTGTTTGTTATGCGAAATTTCGATAATGCCATGCGTCGTCTGCAAGGACAAAAATGGATCGACTGGAAAAACCAGCAAGCCATCGCAAAATCTCATAAGGGTTTATAATTTAAGACTTATTATTACAAAAGTTATAATATCTTTGTAACACTAATTTTAAACTCAAATCATGTACTGGGCATTTACAAAGGTTTCAATAATTACCGAAATATATTGCAAGCTCATTACAGTTAACCTAAAAAAGAAAGACATGAAAAAATTAATTTTATTAGTAACCCTTCTAAGTGTATCTCTTAGTAATGCTCAGGCTTTTAAAGGCAGTGGCGACAACAAATTTCAAGTAGGTGCCAGTTTTCAAAACAATGCCACAGGAGTTAACGTAAGCTACGATTTTGGTTTGGGCGAAAACATATCGGTTGGTGTGTCATCATCGTATGCTTTAGATCTTAGCAATAATATGCCGGCCGATTTTATTGATCGTTTTGATGTGAAGGCACGTTTTAACGCCAATTTAGGCAATGTGGTTAACATAGACGAAAATTTTGATGTATACCCTGGATTGGACCTTAGCACTAAAAATTTTGGAGGCCATTTAGGCATGCGATACTTTTTCTCTGAAGGCTTTGGTCTTTATACCGAGTTAAACGTGCCTTTTGCTAAATACAAAACCGGTGTTTTATCGCCTGCCGAAAAATTATTCAATCAGTTTACGGTTAATTTTGGTGCCTCTTTTAATTTATAAAAACTATCTTATAATGATACAAAGCGGAGTTAAATACTAACATTTTTCTCTGCTTTTTTTATGTATTTTAATACTACAAAAGAAAGAAACTTATATATTAAATAATTATTTGGGCGTTCCCTTTCAGGGCGGGTTTTCC
>CAXBHA010000074.1:0-8465 GCA_963974955.1 uncultured Yeosuana sp.
TTGAGTTAGTTAGTTAAAAACCGGTGGGAGCACCGGTTTTTTGTTTTTAAGGTTTTAATTCGTAATAAAAACCTTAAAACATAAGGTAAATTATTATCGGGAGATACCTTTTTTAGTTTTCATTTTAGTTTGACATTCTATTTTTTGTTAAATTGAAGTGTGCTAATTCATCAATCAAACTATCACAATGAGAAATTTAAGAATATTAATCACATTCTTGTTTCTAGGCAATTACATTTATCCTTTAATTCCTCTTAGGCAAAATGAAATTCATACAAGTCCAGAAACTAGTCCTAGTAACACATTAGTAAAAATTGATTCTATACTAGAAGAGGATTTTTATTTAAATGCAGTTAAATCCCATGAAATTGTTTTAACCGGTAAAGTACTACCGAGTGCGAAAACGCTAAAAGAGGCTGCCATTGGGTATTCTGTATTAAAGAATGCACAACAAAGCACCCATTATCTTGAAAACTATTTATTAAAGGAGTTCAATACCGAAATAATGGGGGATACTCGATTTGACCCTATTAGAGAAACACCTGAGTTTAGAAAAATAAAAGATAAATATACTCCTGAATTCACTTTTTGGGCCTTTATATACCTCTACGTATCACTCATTGGATTTTTTACAGCAATTGTACTCCAATTCAATAAAAAGATAGATTTTGGCGCAAGAATATTAATAGGAGGTTTTATTCTGATTCATTCATTTTTTATTCTTCACATTTGTCTCAACATCACCAATTATCAATATGAATTTCCCCATTCTTATTTAATGTCTACTGTTTTTTCCTTTCTTTATGGCCCCCTTCTTTATTTTTACTTTAAAAGAATTACACAACAATATACTCTTACTTATAAGGACTTGTTGCATTTGGTCCCTACATTTCTATTCGTAATTTACATTACCCCAACCTACCTTCTTACCGCAGATGAAAAATTAGACTTAATGTTACAAAGGGTTCAATCAGGACTCAATCCGACAGATTCACCACAACTAATATTGATAGTTGCATTAAAGCTAATTTCGTTAGTAGTCTATGGTTATTTTATTCGAAAACTATATTTAAAATCAAAGAATTGTAATGATGGTCAATCTACAGCCTCTAAGATTTGGCAACGTAACTTGTACTATATTCATTTCAGCTATGTTATTTGTTATGCCGCTTATGGTTTTTTAATAAGCAACCTAGTAATCTCAGGTTATATTTATCATAGCCAGATAATTTGTATGGCTCTAATGGTCATTTATATTGGTTACTCTGCCAATGTACAAGCAAATGTATTCAGCGGTATATTCTCTATCAGTAAATCACTTTTCAAATATGAGAAATCTGGTTTAACCACAAGTTTGTCGAAAGAACTTAAAAACGATTTGCTCCACTTATTGGATAGCGAAAAAATTTATAGGGAAAACTACCTAAACCTAGGAACTCTTGCTGAGAAACTAAACACTACACGCCATAATACCTCACAAGTAATTAATGAACATTTTGACATGAATTTTCATGAGTTAATTAATAAGTACCGTATAGATGAAGCTAAGTATATACTTAATAATGATCTAAAACAGAATATGAATATCATTGATATAGCCTATGAAGTTGGATATAATAATAAGGTAACCTTTAATAAAGCATTTAAAAAAGACACTCAACTCACTCCAAGCCAATACCAAAGAGCTCCTATACAAGCCTAAAAGTACATTCGTAAATTCATGGTAAACTTAAATCGGCCATGTAAGAGTTTATGGGTATTATCTATTCTTAACGTTATTGCTTTTAAATTGTGGTTTAACTTTTTTCTGTAAAGCAGCCCTGATTTTTAAGTACGCGTAAAACTTCCTTTTAATAGCGTTTGGTTGGATTAGTCATCACACCTAATCAGGGCTGTCCTTTACAATATAGGCATACCACTCTACCCATCACAATTAGCAAATTCCATTTTCATTTATTGAAAAATATACATATACCAGTTTTATACACATCGCTATTCAAAAACTAACATTTTACGCAAACAATGTTACAGAACGTAAAATTGAAGTAAAGATTTATCGGAATAGTAAATGATTATAGGTGTTTCCCAAAGTCTTGAGTATTGCCCGTTAATTTGATTCTAATGACTAATGCAACACGGCCCTATTTCCTTAAGAATTCATCCTTATTTGATTTAAGGTAAACCTAATTAGAATTTCAACTATTGATTTCAATGGATTCTATAAGTAGTGTTGCAAGAAGCAATCATAACTAACTACTTAAACCTTTAAAGTATGAAAAAAAAATGCATTTGGTTGTTTATGCTCTTCCTCACGGGGATGACTTGGGCGTATGCACAACAAAAAGAAGTTAACGGTACAGTAACTGATCAGTACGGGACGCCACTACCGGGTGTCAACATTTTAATTAAAGGAACTACCAATGGAATACAGTCAGATTTTGATGGCAACTATTTCATTGAAGCTACAACCGGGCAGACGCTTATATTTTCATTTATTGGGCAACAAACAGAAGAACGTATCATAGGTGCAAGCAACACCATTAATGTTCAAATGGTAGATGATACTCAAGCCTTGCAGGAGGTTGTAGTAACGGCTCAAGGTATTGTTAGGGAAAAACGCTCCCTCGGATATGCCGTCACCACAGTCGACTCGGATGCTGTTGAAGCTAGAGCAGAAGCTGATTTAGGAAGGGTTTTAAGTGGAAAGGTAGCAGGTGTCAATATCACAGCGAACAATGGTTTATCAGGCTCTGGAACAAATATTATTATTAGGGGGTTTTCTTCCGCCACACAATCTAACCAACCTTTATTTATAGTGGATGGAGTTCCTTTTAACTCAGACACAAACACCCAGTCTAATTTTTTAGATGGTAATACAGAGTCTAGTAGATTTTTGGATATTGACCCTAATTCAATACAATCTGTAAGTGTATTAAAAGGATTAAGTGCCACCGTTCTTTACGGAAATCGTGGGCGCAATGGTGTTATATTAATTACAACAAAAGGTTCAGCTAGTGGAGATGCTCCAAGCAAAACAGAAGTTTCCATCACGCAATCTGTATTTCTATCGAACGCTGTTTTACCCAAATATCAAGACAATTATGGGGGCGGTTTTCACCAAGGTTTCGGATACTTCTTCAGCAACTATGGGCCAAGATTTGACAGAACCGATAATGATGGTATTGCAAATGCAGGACAATATATTGGAGACGCTGCAGATGGTTCTGCTATTTTAAGTCATCCTTTTAATTTCATAGCTGACCAAACGTTAATTGCGGGTTATGAGGATTTATTGAACGACCCATATCCCTACAAACCCTATAACGGAGTAAAGGAATTTTTTAGAACAGGATATGTTTACAGTACTTCGGTAAATGTTAGAGGAGGTTCTGAAAAGATAAACTTCAATGCCAATTACGGACGTACTGAGGATATTGGATTTACACCTGGAAATAATCTTATTAGAAATAATTTTAGCCTTGGTGGAAATGCCCAATTATCAAATAAAATTACCGCATCAGGTGTATTCAACTTTATACGAACAGGATTTAAATCGCCTCCAAATGCCGTTAGTACAGGTAGTGGGGCAGCATTTAATGGCGGGGCAATATTTGGTGATATTCTATACACACCAAGAAGTGTAGATCTCAGTAATTTACCCTACCAATCAGCAGATGGTCGTAGCCTCTATTACCGATCTGGTAACGATATACAAAATCCATATTGGACAATAGCCAACGCTAAAACATCACAAAATACTGATCGTTTTTTAGGAAACATGTCCCTCAGCTATGCACTTAATGATTGGATGAATCTGAGCTATAAAATTGGAATTGACACCTATACAGAAACTAATTTCTATGGCCAAAATAAAGGAGGTGTAGATGGTCCAGCACTAGGAATCTTAAGGACAAGTAACGCTAAAAACAGCATTTTCAATCACGACCTTATTCTAAGTGCGGATAAAGACTTATTTCAAGATTTCAATCTAAAAACCACATTTGGTGTCAATACAAGAAGAGATACCTATGCTCAAGATGGTATTGAGAGTCAAGGCCAATTGGTTTTTGGTGTATTAGAACACTTTAATTTCACCACCCCATCAGCCATAAATTCTTTTTCTGGAACACCCATTAACAGGGATTTTGAAGAAAATCTTGTAGGTGTATATCTTGATGCAACATTAGGCTACAAAGACTTTATTTACCTAAATGCCGTAGCTAGAAAGGATTGGTCATCTACTTTAGAAACCAAAAACAACTCCCTACTTTATCCAGGTGCAAGTATTTCTTTTATTCCTACTGAGGCGTTTAAAGAATTACAAGGGGATGCATTAAATTATTTAAAATTAAGAGTAGGGTACGGTTCTTCCGCAGGTTTCCCTACTCCTTTTAATACAAGGGATGTACTTACGTTAGGTGCTCGAAACTTGGTAGACCTAAACGGAAATGTTATCTCAGGAAATACCGTTTCTAATACTCTTGGCAATAGAAATCTTAAACCTGAAAGTGTTAGCGAGTTGGAACTTGGACTGGACGTGAGGTTGTTCAATAGATTAAATCTTAATGTGAGTCTTTATGACAAAACGACAACAGACCTAATTACCCAGCAAACCTTAGATAGCTCTACAGGATTCACGGACACCTTCGTTAATATTGGGGAAATTAAATCACAAGGTGTAGAAGTAGATTATGACCTTGATATTATTAAGGGTTCCGCTAATGGATTTAAATTTAACCTTGCTGGAAACTTTACCACAAATGAGACAATTGTAGCTGATTTAGCCGAGGGTACCGATAATATTCTTTTAACATTTGCCGTCTCAGGAGAAGCTGCAAATTACGCGGTGCAAGGTAGACCATTTGGTGTCTTTTTAGGCTCTACCTTTTTAAAGGATGACAATGGTAATCGTATCGTTGGTGGAAATGGTAGATATCTTGTTGATAATACCATTTCTGAAATAGGCGACCCTAATCCAGATTGGACCACTGCTTTAATCCCAACAATCTCTTATAAAGGAATAACATTTTCTGCTAATATGTCTTATCGTCATGGTGGCGATATCTACTCCCTTACTGCTGCGTCATTAATAGGTAGAGGAACTGTTGATGCTGACAATCCTATTGACCGTGAAGCAAACTACATTCTACCAGGCGTGTTCGCAGATGGAACTCCAAATAATGTAGCCATAAGCGCAACAGAAGTAGGCTTTAACACCTTCTTTGGTGGCGATATAAATGAACTAAGTGTTTTTGACGGAAGTACTATAAGACTGCAAGAGGCTTCCTTAGGATATTCCATTCCTAAAAAGATGTTACAAAAAACGCCATTTGGAAGTATGTCATTTACATTGTCTGGTCAAAATTTATGGTTTAAGGCAATCAATTTCCCCAGCAACTTAAATTATGATACTAATTCCTCAAGTGCAGGTGTAGGAAATGGACAGGGAATTGATTACATCACCGGACCATCTGCCCGTCGCTATGGATTTACTTTAAGAGCAAGTTTCTAATTACTAAGTGATAAAAATATAACTCATGAAAAAAATATATAAAATAACCGGCTTGACCTCCGTCATCGTCTCCCTTCTACTATTTTCTGGATGTGAGACAACAGATTTGGCAGTGGTTCCTAGCCCAAATGACCTCAGCCCTGATCAAGCTAGTGTAGATTTCTTTTTAAATCAAATACAACTAATGACAGCGCAAATACATTCTGGTGAAGAAGGTCGCGCTGAAAATGGTTTAAGCCAATTTGGTATGGAACCCGTACGTATGCAACATGGATTTGGCCCCACATACCGAGATATGTATGACCCATCTGACTTTGATAGATTATGGGATAACGTTTATGCGCGTGCTTTAATAGATATTAGGACGATGAATCCCTTAGCTATTGAGTCAGAACAATACACACACTTGGCCATAGGTCAAATCCTAGAAGCATATATTATGATGTCTATGGTAGATTTCTTTGGTGATGTACCTTACACAGATGCACTTTCTGGTAGTAGCGGAGTTTTAAATCCACAAATTGAAAGTGGTGCTACAATTTATGAAGCAGCAGATGTGCTATTACAGAGTGCTTTAGTGAATTTGAATAAAGATGAATTATCATTACCTACCAATGATTTATTTTATGGAGGTAACGAAGACAAGTGGAAAAAAGTCGCCAATACCATGCGGTTAAAACTATATCTACAGACAAGATTGGTCAACACCTCAAAATCTGTGGCCACGATAAATTCATTGATAAACGAAAATAATCTAATTCTTACGTCAGAAGATGACTTTTACTTTCAATGGGGGACAAATAATGCCGCCCCAGATAGTAGGCATCCCTACTTCGATGCCAATTATGATGGGCAAGGACCAAGTTCTGACTTTTATACCTGCAATTATTATATGGATTTAATGGCCAATCAGTATAACGAACCAGATCCTAGAATTAGATATTACTTTTACAGACAGCAAAGTGATTTCTCTGGTGCAGATGTGGTCACGAAAGAGTGCGTAACAGAAATTTCTACACCTTCTTGGTGGGCCTCTAACCAACCTTATTGTACAGTACCAAACATAAACGGACTTAATGGTTATTGGGGCAGAAATCACTTAGATGATGATGGTATACCACCAGACGATGCATTTAGAACTTTACATGGAGTATATCCAATTGGCGGCCCTTTTGATGATGATTCATTTAGAAATGTGTCAGGATCTACGGCAGCATCTGAAGGATTAGCAGGAGCAGGAATCTCCCCTATTTTAATGTCATCGTACACAAATTTTATGCTCGCAGAATCAGCATTGACCTTAGGAACCTCAGGTAGTGCTAGGACCTATTTAGAAAATGGAATTAGAGAATCAATGCAAAAAGTAATTTCCTTTGGCTCTAGTCTTTCATCGGGTAGCAGTTTTGCACCTGACCAACCCGCAGTAGATGCTCATGTTTCCAATATTCTAACTGAATATGATGCAGGTGATGAAACTGATCAGTTAAGAATTATTGTAGAACAATACTTCATTGCGCTTTGGGGCAATGGTATAGAAGCGTACAATACATATAGAAGAACCGGACAACCAGATAATATTACACCTGGATTTGTTCTTCAAGATTCTGGCACTTTTTTGAGGTCTATGTGGTACTCACAGACAGCTACCAACAGTAATAATAATTTTAATCAAAAAACTGCACCTGACACCCCTGTATTTTGGGATACGCATCCAGAAGGTTTTGTTAAGTAAATAATTTTAAAATATTTATAATATGAGAATTTCAATAAAATCCATAATTGGCTTCGTTTCAATTATCATGGTATTGATAAGCTGTGAGGACGAAGATAAAAATCCGTTAAATCTATTAGAGTTAGAAAACTCAAAATCACCCTATGTCAGAATTGTTATAGATGAAAGCATAGTGGCGGCAGGTGATATCGCAACAAGTTCATTTAATGGAGAAGTTAATGCCCTAGAAGGAAATGTTTCTTCGTGGGAATTGAGCGTAAGCAGGGAATCTGGTGGTGTAGCAAGTGATACCGTACCCCTTACAACCATCACTTCTTTTCCAAGTCCCATTTCTATTCCATATACCGATATCGCAAATAACTTAGGTATTGGCACTGATGAAATTTCAGGAGGAGATTTTATACGTTTTCTAGGTAAATCTACCGGATTGGACGGGTCAACATATACCTTCGATAATTTCTCCACAAGTATCACTGGGCAGCAAGAGCAACGACAAGCTTATAATTTCATCGTTTTAGTAAAGTGCTCCCCCATTACAGATGCAACACTTCCAGGAAAATGGAGTATTGACATGCAGGATTTATATGGCGATGGCTGGGATGGAGCTTATGTCACTTTTGAAATAGATGGTGTATCAACAGATTATAGCTTTTCATCGGGTTCAGCGGCTACTTTTGAAGTCGATGTTCCTCAAAATACCGCAGAATTAGTAATCTCCTATACCAGTGGGGCATTTGAAGAAGAACATGTATATAAAATACAAACCCCTGATGGAGATGTGAGAGGGCCCTTTGGCCCCAATCCATCCCCATGTATCAATTGAATTCATCAATCAAAGTTAGAAGAGGGCCGTTTAGTTCATATTATTTGGCCCTTTTCTTTTAAAGATAACTAGCAAGTTACCGCCTTACTAAGCAATCTTGTGGACAAAGCCAACACATTTGTAAATGCTAGGTAAAAAAACATCGGAACAAGGAAACGTTGATAGGTTTTACCTATAAAAGAAACAATACTTCATTTCTTTGAAGCAATAATCTAAATCAATAGTAATCTATGATGCAGCCTTAGGAATCACTTCAAAAAAAGATATTCTGTCTTATTTTTAGAATGGTTATTTGAATTAGCTATCAATACCATCCTATGGCTGCAATTACTATCTTACTATCACTTAATTTTTCATGGTCAAATACTTAATGACCTCATCATTAAAAAACTTAGGCT
>CAXBHA010000075.1:0-8439 GCA_963974955.1 uncultured Yeosuana sp.
ATTACGGACATTCAATAAATTAATTTACTTTTTGTAATAACGATCTTTCCATTTAAACCCCTTGAAAACAGAAAGACATACCACATAAACTAAGAAAAAAGGGTAGATTAAAAACCCAAATAATACACTTGGTAAGACTTCTCTTTGATTAAAAAATGTTGCTGTTTTTAATATTAAAAGGAAATCGATATTGAATTTAATAAATACCAGGTAAAACAGAATTTTCCAATTTAAAACTCCGAATATGGCTAGCAAAACGCCTATTAGTATTAGGGCATTCATAAGCAGTACAACAAGCCCTGTAAATTTGCCAAACCAATTATTGTAAGAACTTGTTTTTGCAGCCCATCGAATTCTTTGCGCAAGTAATGCTTTCCAAGAGGATTGTGATGAGGTGGTGACTATAGCGTGTTCACATTTTAAAAATTGAACTTGTTTTGGGAAGTGTTTCCCCATTTTTTCGAGTAAAAAAATGTCATCGCCACTAGCTATATGACTATTCCCTCCAAACCCTTTTACGGCAATAAAGGCCTCTTTTTTATACGCAAAGTTGGCGCCATTGCATAAAAAAGGCTGTTGTATTCCAAAACCTCCAATAGTTGCGCCTTGTAAACTAAGGAAATCGAGTACTTGAAACCTGTTTAAAAAACTGGAATTAGAACGATAAGTAACTGGTGCTGCTATGCATGTGGGCTGGGTTTGTTGAATACATTCATCAAAACCATCCAACCAATATTTTGGAAGTGTACAATCGGCATCCGTGGTTATAATCCAATCAAAATGTGCTTGTTTTATGGCAGTGGCAATAGCATCTTTTTTAGGCGAACTCGTGGTTCTTTCATTGGGAATTACCTTAATGTCATTTCGGGCATTAGCGAGAAATCCCATAATCAATTCAGCCGAATCATCTTCAGAGTCATCATCCACAAAAACAATCTCAAAAAGGTGCTTTGGGTATTTTAATGATTTAATAGACTCCAGCAATTGTGGTAAATTATTAGCTTCATTTCTAAAAGGGATAATAACTGAAAATAAAGTTTGGGAAGGCAAACTGGTTAGTTTGAATAGTTTGATTTTTTCAAAACCATAAATTAAACTCACAATTAGAAGTAAGTAAATAATGGTAATGCCGAGGAAAACCAAAATCATATGTAATAGTTTTTTGTTTGAAATTTAAAACGAAGTACGTAGTAGCTTCCTAATATGCTTGGCAATACAAAATTGAGTATCCACATAAGTGTTACCACACTTAACGTAACTAATTCATCAATACCGATTATTGAAAATAGATAGACTGCTATTCCACCTTTTATAACGACATCAAAAATAAATATAGAAGGAATTATGGATGCTAATAAATACATGCTTGTAATAACCATCATGGCATCCAGATAATTAATATCAATACCAAACAGGGTTAATACATAGTAAAATTGAAAGGAAAAAATAAGATACCTGAGTAATGACAACAGAGCCGCGACCACAAGGTTTTTTTTAGGGAAATGTTTAAAGAATTGAATTGTTTTTTGAATTGAACCCCCCCCGATCTTCAGGTTGTGTTTTTTAATTATAATACTTATCAAACCGATGAGTAAGGCACTGATTAATAAGAACATTAATAACTTATTGAGATCTATGTTTATTGTATGCCATTGAGTAAAAACAATCAAACCGATGAGCCCTAAAATAATGGTAACTCCCATTTGAAGCAGATTGCTTATTAAATTAATGAGCATAATACGCTTTCTTTGTGAGCTAACAAAATAAATTGCTTTAGCACCATATTCACCAATTCTATTGGGTGTAAATAAGGAGACAGTTAAAGATCCTAAACATTGTTCAATGGCGTTTTTAAATGTTACTTGCTTGACAGATGATACTAATTTTCGCCATTTTAAAATTTCAAAGAACCAGTTAAAAAAGGTTAAAAAGAGCAAAAAAAAGACATTTTTAAATGAAAAACCATCATTTTTGTTTAAAAACAGAATAAAATCATAAAACTCTAAATGGCTGTTTTTTATTGATTTTAGATACATAAAATAAAAAGCAGCAACAACAAGACTTATTTTGATAAGCACAAAAAAGAATTGTTTAAATTTGTAAGAAAACCTATTGGGCATAGTTGCAAATTAAACGATTATTATCTTATGACCTTGAATTTTAAAACACAAAATGTAAAACTGTTATTGATTATAACCGTTTTAATGACCACACTCGGTTTTGCACAAAGCAATGCTGAAAAATGGAAACTGCAATTGGCATTAGGCCTTAATAACCCTATTGATACTGGTGAAAATGTGGGCTATTATACAAAATATATAAATTTTCCGACAATAAATTTAGGGGTTCAGCATATGTTTTCTGAAAGTTTAGGGGCAAAGTTAGATGTTGGTTTCAATAGATCTTCTAATGCAAATACTTCGTTGGAATTCAAACTTAATTATACGCGTATAAATGCTCAATTAGTTTATGATCTTAGACCGATTCTTCTTTTTTTGCCTAATCGAATCGCTGTTGTCGCTCATGCTGGTCCAGGAATAAGTTTTACGCAACCTTTAGGTGATTTTAGTAAAAATAAATACACCTATTTTAATGCTTTAGCGGGTGCGGAAATTCATTATGGACTCTCACGGTCTTTATCTGTTTATACTGATTTGGGCTATGCGTATTCATTAGCAGGAAAAAATAAATATGATGTTGCTGTAGATGGCTTTTCGTTCAATGATGATTTAATGTATGTTGCAGTTGGTATTTCAATATCTCTAAATGGTTGTCAATATTGTAACTAATGACTAAAGACAGGATTATTTTAGGGATAGACCCTGGAACAACCATTATGGGTTTCGGGCTCATAAAAGTAGTTGGGAAAAACATGCAGTTTATCCAGATTAACGAGCTCGATTTAAAAAAACATGATGACCATTACCTAAAATTAAAGCTTATTTTTGAACGAACAATTGAACTTATTAATACACATCATCCAGATGAAATTGCCATTGAAGCGCCTTTTTTTGGTAAAAATGTACAAAGTATGTTAAAGCTTGGCCGTGCTCAAGGAGTCGCCATGGCTGCAGGATTAAGTAGAGAAATTCCTATTACCGAATACTCGCCCAAAAAAATAAAAATGGCTATTACAGGCAATGGAAATGCCAGTAAAGAACAGGTCGCAAAAATGCTTCAAAGTTTGTTAAACTTAAAAACCTTGCCAAAAAATTTGGACGCAACAGATGGATTGGCTGCTGCCGTTTGCCACTTTTATAATTCCGGGAAAGTGGAAATTGGTAAAAGCTATACGGGATGGAGTGCGTTTGTAAAGCAAAATAGCCCCCCAACCCCCAAAGGGGGTGAAAAAAAGGCAATTGTTGTGAATCTTAGAAAAAACAAAATTTAGCTGATATTTGAAAAATGGTGCGTCAAATTTTAACATTATGAGTGAGAGTCCCTCCCCTTCGGGGAGGTTAGGTGGGGCGCTTTACATTCACATTCCATTTTGTAAACAAGCTTGTCATTATTGTGATTTTCATTTTTCAACGTCTTTAAAAAAGAAAAACGACTTAGTTAATGCGTTGGTTAAGGAATTGGCATTGCGAAAGGGCGAATTTAAAAACCAAACCGTTGAAACGATATATTTTGGAGGAGGAACGCCTTCTTTATTGACTATTGATGAGTTGCAATTGTTGATTGATTCGGTTTATAAAAATTATCAAGTTTCGAATAATCCAGAAATCACTCTCGAAGCCAATCCAGACGATTTAATTCTAAGTAAATTGTCACCTCATGCGGAGTCGAGAGGTCTCACAAGTAAATCAATTTTTGAAGACTACAAAACCATCGGCATCAACCGCCTTTCCATCGGGATTCAATCCTTTTTTGAAGACGATTTAAAGTTGATGAATCGCGCTCATAATGCAGAGGAAGCCAAACATTGTTTAAAAGAGGCCACAAAACAGTTTGAGAATATTTCTGTCGATTTGATTTATGGGATTCCTGGATTGAGCAATCAACGATGGAAAGAAAATATTGAAACTGTGTTATCCTATAATATTCCGCATATATCAAGTTACGCCTTAACGGTTGAACCCAAAACTGCTCTGGATTCTTTTATTAAAAAAGGTATTATTGATCATGTGGACGATGAGTTGGCACAAGAGCAATTTTATATCCTAATTGAGAAATTGGTGGCTTCCGAATATGTACATTATGAACTATCAAATTTTGGAAAACCAGACTATTTCAGTAAAAATAATTCGGCTTACTGGCAGGGAAAGCCCTATTTGGGCATAGGTCCTTCGGCGCATTCCTTTAATGGAAATCAACGCGGTTGGAATGTGCGAAACAATTCAAAATACATCAAAGCAATACATGAAAACATCTTGCCGATTGAAATGGAAACTTTGTCAAAAACAGATAAATACAATGAATATATTATGACTGGTTTACGCACCATTTGGGGAGTTTCTTTAGAAAAAGTGGAACATGATTTTGGTGAAAATTACAAGAAGTATCTTTTAGAGCAAGCCAATAGTCATTTAAAAAATGAATTGTTGTATCTTCAAAACGAAAAATTATTAGTTACTAAAAAAGGGAAATTTTTAAGCGATGGTATCGCATCCGACTTATTTAAAATAAATTCAGCATAAATGATTGCAACTGTTCAATATAATTCAAAAAGGCTTCAAATAGATTTATCAAAACCTATTGATATTTCCATACCACTTAGGGCATCAAAAAACAATGTAAATGCCTGGTATATAGACGAACCAAAAATTGAGCCCGTTAAGGACGGTGAATGGATTGCCAGTGTAGTGGAAGGAGCCAGTATTAATTTTCATAATATTTATTTTAATCCGCACGGTCACGGTACCCATACCGAGTGTGTAGGGCATATTACAGAAACGGTACATTCCATTAATCAAAATTTAAAACAATTTTTCTTTTTAGCCGAAGTGATTACCGTGGCTCCAGAAAAACTTAAGGGTGATTTTGTAATTTCCAAAAAGCAACTACAATTTGCACTTGGAAATAAAAAGCGTGATGCGGTTGTGATTCGAACACTTCCAAATACCAAAGAAAAATTAACTGCAAAATATTCGCACACCAATCCTACTTATTTATTAGAAGAAGCGGCCGAATATTTGAAATATAAAGATATTAAACATCTCTTAATTGATCTGCCTAGTGTGGATAAAGAAAAGGATGATGGTGATTTATTGGCACATAATGCTTTTTGGAATACCTCTGGAAAACTAAGAATGGATGCGACTATTACCGAATTTATTTTTGTGCCAAATGATATTCAAGATGGGTGCTATTTCTTGAACTTACAAATAGCCTCTTTTGAAAATGATGCAACACCTAGTAAACCTGTTTTATATAAAATTATTGAATCATGAAAGCAGTATTAATACTTGAAGAATTAGCCATGTTAATTCTTGGAATATATTTATTTGGTCTTCTTAATTTTAGTTGGTGGTGGTATTTGGCATTGATTTTAACGCCAGATATTGGAATATTAGGATATATAATAAATTCAATTGAATGCCCGTAATTTGTCATAAGTCTGAAAATGTAATGATTTTGTCATTCCGACAAAGGAGGAACCGCATTGATTTTCAATAGATTCTTCATTTCGTTTCACTCCATTCTGAATGACAAAAATGGTATTATGAATGAATACGGACATTCAATTAAATTCAAAAGCAGGTGCTATCATGTATAATGTATTTCATCATAAGGGTATTGCAATACTTTTTTATTTTATTGGGACTTATGGAAATAATGAGTTGATGGAGCTAATTGGAATCATTCTATTTTCGCATGCTTCTTTTGATAGGATTTTTGGTTATGGATTAAAATATACTTCTTCATTCAATGAGACTCATTTAGGTAAAATTGGGAAGAAAGAGGTTCTGCCTAATTAAAGCATCCACAGAAGTTAATTGAACGACTATTAAAATGAACATTGAACAATTGCGAGACTATTGCTTAAAAAAGAAAGCCGTTACAGAAGAGTTTCCTTTTGATGCAGATACACTGGTTTTTAAAGTATTAGGAAAAATGTTTGCCCTATTCCCTCTCGAAAAATGGGAAGCTGGTGTAGGCTGGGTGAATTTAAAATGCAATCCTGAATATGCTTTAGAGTTGCGTGAGCAATACGAAAGCATTCAACCTGGTTGGCACATGAGTAAAACCAATTGGAATTCCGTTCTTATTTACAAAGGTGAGCTATCACCAGAATTTATTTTAAAACTAATAGACCATTCTTATGAGATGGTGGTTTTAGGCATGACAAAAAAAATGAGAATACAATTAAATAATCTTAAATAGGTTAACGAGATGGTATTCAATATATTTTTGTATATTTCCTAAACAATTTCTCCCCCAAATATAATTAATAGCGTAGTGAAGGTTCTCCCCGAATCTTAAACGAGTATTTAATTTTAATCATTATACTAACTTAAATTTTTACAGATTATGAAAACAACCAATCGTTTTTTCACAGCAATGGCTGCCATGCTTTTGCTATTTAGTTCATTCTCTTTTGCACAAGAAAACAAAGCACCAGCGTACCTTACTGTTACAACCATGTATTGGAATCCTGATAGTGATATGTCCATGGATGACTGGAAAGCTGGTGAAAAAGAATATATGGACAAGGTTACCAAAAAGAATGAGTATATTCTGTGGGGAGGATATGTTACGCATCTCATGACTCCAAATAGTAATGAAGTCGTTTATGCTCAATCTTATCCATCTTGGGAAGCTATTGAAAAAGCAGCAGCTAGAAATGTCGAACTTGAAAAAGAAGCTTGGCCAAATGAAACCGAGAGAAAAGCCTTTTTGGATAAAATGGGGTCTGCCTATGCGCCTTTTCATTCTGATGAAATTTACGCCACTTTATCTGGAGTAAAAGAGCTTACAGGAGACCTGCCAGATGGTGCTGTTTTATATATTAGAAAAAATAAAAGAGCCTATCCAGAAGATGGAACTACTGATGAGTATATAGGTTTTCGTAAAAGAATAGTCGAAAATGTGATTAAAAAAAATGATTATATTAAAGGGTATTACCCAAGTCAACATAATTGGGGGTCTGATAGAAGAGACTTTATGGAAGCCATGTACTTAAATTCTTTAGGAGATTTAGATAAAATGTTTAAAAAAAACCAAGAGCTAATGACTGTGACTTTTACTAAGGAGGAAGCAAAAGCTTACGGTAAATATTTTAAAGGTCATGGAGATTATGTTTACTCCGTTGTTAAATTATAATAATAACCCTTTATAGTCTTAAAAAAGGATGTCGATGGCATCCTTTTTTAATTTTTATGTGTGTACTTGTGATGCTTGAATTTAAGAAGTATTTTCGCAAAACCAAAAATCAACAACATGATCGTTTTACAAACACTTCAAGAGAGAAGTAACAATACTTGCGAACTTTGCACATCCACCAAAGAGCTTAAACAATATACCATTCCACCATCGCTTAATGAAAGTGTGGATAATAGCTTGTTGGTCTGTAGTAATTGTTTGGCACAAATTGAAGGTCATGTAGAAATGGACACGAACCATTGGCGTTGTTTAAACGATAGTATGTGGAGCGAGTTTGTTGCCGTACAAATTATGGCTTGGAGACTACTCCAAAGAGTGCGTCATGAAGGATGGCCAAAAGATTTACTCGATATGATGTATTTAGAAGATGAAGCTCTAAGTTTGGCAAGAGCGACTGGGGAGCATGAAGATGAAACCAGTAAAATTATTCATAGAGATGTTAATGGTGTCATACTTGAAGCTGGGGACTCTGTTGTTTTAATAAAGGATTTAAAAGTTAAAGGCTCAAGTATGGTTGCCAAACAAGGAACGGCGGTTAGAAACATTCGTTTAGATCCTGAAAATGCAGAGTATATTGAAGGAAAGGTTGATGGGCAGCAAATAGTTATTATCACTAAATATGTTAAGAAGGCCTAATTAACGTGGGTTCGATATAACTAAATTTTTTTATTTTTTTATTATAAAATAGGTTGAGTTAAAAATCGGATTTTATCTGTCATTCCGAACGAAGAATGAGGAGGAATCTCATAATCATAAGATTTCTTGTCGTTCATTCTTCTCCCGATAGCTATCTGAATATATTGAGCTCACTTTAATTAGGCTTATTTTCATTCTTTTTTTTAAATATACCAAGTCCCAAAGGGAAAATCAAAAACAGAAAAAAGAACTTCCCTGTAATAAGTCCGGCTAAAGTAATTATTAGGGAAACTATTAGTAGGATATAAAGAAATTTTGGTTTCATGTGTTTTATTTATTGTTTTAACGGTCACCCCGAAATTATCGGGGCAGGCTATGTTACATTCAATTTGTCATTTGTATTAGTCGCTAAATTTTAGTCATGAATGTTTCATTTTAAGGATTATTCTTTTGAATGTCCGTAATTTGTCATAAGTC
>CAXBHA010000076.1:0-8413 GCA_963974955.1 uncultured Yeosuana sp.
AACCAGGTTGTTCAGCATGCTTGGCAATGAATGATGATAAGGTGCCTGCGGGCAAATATGCAGTGAGTACTTCAAATAGAAATTTTGAAGGACGCCAAGGGCCTGGTTCAAGAACGCTATTGGCTAGTCCACTAGTGGCAGCAGCAGCAGCAATAACCGGTGTGGTAACAGATCCTAGAGACTTACTTTAAGCCCCTTAAATCCCCAAAGGGGACTTTTAAGGCTGAATAAAATAATATAAATAAAATAACTGCCAACTGAATACTGGCAACTGAATTACTGAAATCATGGCTTACGATAAATTTAACATCCTTAAAAGTACCGCGGTGCCTTTACCTTTAGAAAATGTTGACACCGATCAAATTATACCAGCCCGCTTTTTAAAAGCAACAGAACGTAAAGGATTTGGCGACAACCTATTCAGGGATTGGAGATATAATAATGATAATACTCCTAAAGAAAGTTTTGTATTGAACAATCCTATTTATAGTGGTAAAATTTTGGTTGGAGGAAAGAATTTTGGTTCTGGTTCGTCTAGAGAACACGCTGCATGGGCCATTTATGATTATGGATTTCGCTGTGTGGTGTCCAGTTTTTTTGCTGATATTTTTAGAAATAATTGTTTAAACATTGGTGTTTTACCAGTTCAGGTGAGCCCTGGGTTTTCTGAACAGATTTTTAATGCTATTTATGACAATCCTGCGACAGAAATTGAAATACATCTGCAAAATCAAACGATTACCATTCTTTCAACTGGGGCTCAAGAATCGTTTGAAATCAACAGCTATAAAAAAGACAACATGCTTAATGGTTTTGACGATATTGATTTTCTTCAAAACATAAAAGGTGACATAGAATCATTTGCAAATAATCTTTTGCTATAAATAAATGGCTTCAAAACGAATAGAAATAATGGATACGACGCTGCGCGATGGTGAACAAACCTCGGGCGTGTCGTTTTCTGCTTCTGAAAAGTTAACCATTGCAAAGCTTTTATTAGAAGAATTAAAAGTTGATAGAATTGAAATAGCCTCGGCGAGAGTCTCAGAAGGCGAATTTCAAGCAGTGAAGAACATCACTGAATGGGCTGCAATTAATGGTTATATTGATAGGGTAGAAGTTTTAACCTTTGTCGATAATGGTGTTTCGATCAATTGGATGATTGAAGCTGGTGCTAAAGTTCAAAATCTATTAACAAAAGGCTCATTAAATCATTTAACTCATCAACTTAAAAAGACTTCTAATCAGCATTTTAATGAAATTACAGAATCCATATCACTTGCTAAAGAAAAGGGCATTGAAACCAATGTTTATTTAGAGGATTGGAGTAATGGTATGCGAAATTCTAAAGATTATGTTTTTGAATTTTTAGAGTTTTTAGCAACCCAACCTGTCAAGCGAATTATGCTTCCAGATACTTTAGGTGTTTTAACGCCTTCAGAATCCTTTGCATTTGTTTCAGAAATTAAAACAAAATATCCGCATTTACATTTTGACTTTCATGCGCATAATGATTATGATTTAGGGGTCGCTAACGCGATGGAGGCTTTAAAGGCCGGTGCCGATGCGCTGCATTTAACCATTAATGGAATGGGAGAACGCGCAGGAAATGCGCCTATGGCAAGCACCGTTGCAGTTATTAACGATTTTATGCCGTCAATTAAAATAGGTGTGAACGAAAAGGTATTATATACGGTAAGCAAACTCGTTGAAAATTTTTCTGGAGTCATGATTCCGTCCAACAAGCCTGTCATTGGAGCTAATGTATTCACTCAAACAGCTGGTATTCATGCGGACGGTGATAATAAGAAGAATCTCTATTTCAGTGATTTATTGCCGGAGCGTTTTGGAAGAACCAGAAAATATGCCTTGGGAAAATCTTCAGGAAAAGCCAATATCCAAAAAAACCTTCAGGAATTGGGATTACAATTAAATGACAACGATTTAAAGAAAGTTACACAACGGATTATTGAATTAGGTGATAAAAAAGAGGTTGTTACAAAAGAAGACTTACCATATATCATTTCAGACGTTTTAGATAGTTATTCTTATGAAGATAAAGTAAAAGTAAATTCATACGTATTAACACATTCTAAAGGTTTAAAACCTTCAACAACAGTTTCCATAGCAATTAACGGGGAAGTTTTTGAGCAAAATGCACAAGGTGACGGACAATTTGATGCCTTTATGAATGCACTTCGGAGTATTTATATCAATAAAAAAATGGTGTTACCGGATTTAATTGATTATGCTGTACGGATTCCTCCAGGGAGCCATTCGGATGCCTTGTGTGAGACTATAATTACTTGGAAAAGCCCAGAAAAAGAATTTAAAACACGTGGATTGGATTCCGACCAAACTGTTTCGGCCATCAAGGCCACCGAAAAGATGTTGAACATAATTATTAATTAAGATAACAATTTATTATAAATGAAATTAAATATAGCGCTTTTAGCAGGAGATGGTATTGGCCCAGAAGTCATGGACCAAGCGGTGAAAGTAAGTGATGCCATTGCTAAAAAATTTGGACATACCATTACTTGGATCCCTGCATTAACAGGAGCTGCAGCCATTGATGCTGTTGGGGAACCTTATCCCGATGAAACCCATGCTATTTGTATGAAAGCCGATGCTGTACTTTTTGGCGCTATTGGTCATCCCAAATATGATAATGACCCAAGCGCAAAGGTAAGACCGGAACAAGGCTTACTTAAAATGCGTAAAAAATTGGGTTTATTTGCAAATGTAAGACCAACCTTTACGTTTCCATCCCTAATAGATAACTCACCATTAAAACGCGAGCGTATTGAAGGGACCGATTTGGTGTTTTTAAGAGAACTAACGGGCGGTATTTACTTTGGTGAAAAGGGCAGAAGAGATAATGGTGAAACCGCTTTTGATAACTGCGTTTATACAAGGGCAGAAGTACAGCGTTTAGCTAAAAAAGGCTTTGAATTGGCGATGGCTCGTTCTAAAAAATTATGTTGTGTTGATAAAGCGAATGTACTCGAAACCTCTCGATTATGGAGAGAAACCGTTCAAGCCATGGAAAAGGATTACCCAGAAGTAAAGGTGAGTTACGAGTTTGTAGATGCCGTGGCTATGCGATTGGTACAGTGGCCCAATAGTTACGATGTGCTTATTACAGAAAATCTTTTTGGAGATATTCTGACAGATGAAGCGTCGGTAATTTCTGGATCCATGGGATTAATGCCATCGGCCTCCGTAGGGGAGCACACCTCTTTATATGAGCCCATACACGGATCATACCCACAAGCAACGGGACTTGATATTGCGAATCCGTTAGCAACAGTATTATCAGCTGCGATGATGTTTGAAGATGCTTTTGGTTTAATAGAAGAAGCTCAGGCAATCCGCACAGTTGTGGATAAATCACTTGCGGAAGGTGTTGTTACAGAAGATTTAGCTGGTAAGAATAAAGCGTTTAAAACAAGCGAAGTAGGTAATTGGCTAGCCAGCCATATCTAAATGGGACTTTTAAAAATTTAAAACGTGAGTTCATAAGAGCTCACGTTTTTTTTTTATGCTTTATTTATAAAACTTGACCCTGTAGGAAGTTCAAACACTTCTAAATCAAAATAAGGAACAGCCGCTATCAAATGATCAAAAATATCAGCCATGATGTATTCGTAACTTTCCCATCGTTTGTCGGCAGTAAATGCATAAATTTCCAAAGGGATTCCTTGGGTAGTAGGGGCGAGCTGTCTCACCATAATCATCATCTCTTTATTGATGCCTGAATGATTTTCAATATACGTTTGCCTTTATTATAGGATTCTATATCACTTTGGCGTTTTTCCAACTAAGTATCAATAATTTGAATTTCTTTCAGATTATCCACCTCATTTTTAGATAGATACTTGACGCTATTTAACTTAATATTTAAAGCTCGTTTTATCCGTCTCCCATCCGAATTCATCATGCCTCGCCAATTCTTAAACGAATCAGAAATCAAGGCGTAGGTGGGAATTGTAGTTATGGTTTTATCAAAGTTTTGCACCTTAACGGTGGCGAGATTAATTTCGATAACATCGCCATCGGCCCCATATTTTTCAAACGTTATCCAATCGCCAATATGTACCATATTATTGATAGAAACCTGTATGCTGGCAACAAACCCTAAAATAGTATCTCTAAAGATTAAAATAATAACGGCTGAAGCAGCTCCTAAACTGGTTAAAAATTCATAAATACTTGAATGTAACTGTCTATAGGTTTGTCTTTAAGATGTGGTGATGTTTTTAAGTATTCTTTTAACGAATTCAAAATACTTCTCACTATCCAAAGGGCCAAAATAATTGAAAATATCATTAATCCTTTTTCAACTAGATTTTCATAATAGCCAAAATCTGTTAACACATAAGGGACAAACTCCAGAATGACAAGTAATGGAATAATATGCGCAATGTTTCTAGGTACTTTGTTGGCAACCAGTAAATCATCAAAATTGGTTTTGGTTCTTGATGCAAATTGGGAAAATATTTGAATCAATAGTTTTCTTATTATAAAGTCTATAATAAACACCAAAATAGATAAAGCGATTGCTAATCCCAGCATATTTAGGTACTTTGATGCTGTCTCTGACACTCCTACAGAAATCAAATAATCAAATAACAAGTGTTTTATTGAGTCCATATTATTTTAAAATATATAAATATTTTCTATCCACATAAAAAGTTCCAAAAGGAATAATTGAGGCAAGTAAAATTAATGCAAACTGCGATTTGCTCCATTTATATTCACCTTTAAACATAAACACTAAAATGATGTAGCCTATAAACAATAAGCCATGTGGCATTCCCAATAATTTTACATATTGCGGATCTTCCGACAAGTATTTAATTGGTGTTGCTATAAACAGTAATAAAATATAAGAAATGCCTTCTAATACGGCGATTATTCTAAAAATATTTAAAAAGTTAAACATGATTTTTTTTTTACAAAGTTAATATTTTGAAATAGGAAATGTTCAAGAATTTTGACTGATTAAAAGACATGAAAAATAATAAGTCCGTATATTAAGAATCTTACTAAACGTAAAGAGCCATAAAGCATGACATTCTTAAAGGGAAACTCAATAATACCGGCAGCCATACATGAAATTGAAAAGGGTAGTGGCAATAACGCCCCAACTAAAATTAAAAAACCTCCCCACTTTTTAGAGTTTTTAAGCTGTTTCTCCATTTTTTGGGCCAAATAATTGTGAACCCTTGGTATTTTAGTAATCCATATTCCTATCCAATAAGAACAAAGACCTCCAAAATACGATAGGAATGCTAAAAGACTTAGAAATAACCAAGGCTGATCCATTTTACCAGACCACGCAATAAATATTTCTGGAGGTACGAGTCCTAGCAACGTTTCAGAAACAAAGAAAAAAAGTAAAACTCCAGAAACCGGAAGCACTTCTGTTAGGTGAATAAGCCCTTTATTAATGTTAAAAAAATTATTTAAAACAAAAATACCGGCTACAATAAGTATAATATAAGGTAAAACCTTTTTTATAGTATGTCCTACAAAAACATAAAATCCTGTATATGTGTAATATTGATGTAATAAATGCAGACGAGATTTTTCTGTTTTCGATTTAGGCTTTTCTTTCATTGTCAATTTTCCTTTTTCAGCGTGCAAATATAGGTTTATATAGCTATTTAATACTAAATTAAGTTTATTTATATAAAGTTTAATATAGCTTTAACACTCTTTAAAATATAGCCAACGTTATATATCTACATAATTTTTTGAAGTTTTTAACTGACTTAAATCATTTTTTTATTACTTTAATGGGGTTAGTTTTATTTTCACAATAATTAATCCATAGCATGAAAGTATTTGACGAAAAGTACATAAAAAACATTGTTTTAGTAGGGGCACATAGTAGCGGTAAAACAACACTTTCTGAAACGATGTTATTTGAAGCTGGACTTATCAATCGACGCGGCACCGTTGAAGACCGTAATACGGTTTCAGATTATCACCCTATAGAACACGAACGTGAAGCTTCCATTTATGCCACCCCTTTGCATACCGAGTGGCGCAATTACAAGATAAATATTATAGATACCCCTGGATTAGACGATTTTATAGGTGAAATTATTGCCTCTATACGTGTAGCCGATACCGTTGTTACCACTATAAATGGTAGGCAAGGAGTAGAAGTAGGGACCGAAATTATATGGAATTATATTGATAAATACCACATTCCTACAGTTTTTGTTGTGAACCAAATGGATCATCCCGACACTAAATTTGATGTGAGTTTTAAAGGCATACAATCGTTAGTTGGAAATAATGCCGTTATTATACAATATCCAATAAAAATCGATGGCGCTCAAGGGATTATAGATGTATTAAAAATGAAACTCTATAAATTTGGTAAACACGGAGGGAAACCTGAAAAATTAGCGATTCCTGAAGACCAAACAGAACGTGCTAATTACCTGCATAATGAATTGGTTGAAAAAGCTGCTGAAAATGATGATGAGTTATTGGAACTGTTTTTTGAAAAAGGCACCCTTAATGAAGATGAGATGCGCAAAGGAATTAAAGCCGGAATGCTTAATCACGATTTATATCCAGTCTTTTGTGTGTCTGCCTTAAATGATATGGGATCTGGCCGTTTAATGGGGTTCATAGATAATGTGGCACCCGCTGCATCCGATTTAAAATCTGAGCAAACAGTAGATGGTGAAGAATTAGTGCAGAAAAAAGACGGTCCAACCGTCTTATTTGTTTTTAAAACCTTATTTCAAACAAATTTGGGCCAAATCACCTTTTTTAAAGTGAAATCCGGTGAAATCAAGATTAATGACCGTTTAACGAATTCCAGAACGGGCGATACAGAAGTCATTAATCAGCTTTTTATTATGGATGGCAAGGAACGTAATCCGGTTAATAAACTTACCGTTGGTGATATTGGAGCAACTTTAAAATTAAAATTCACAGAGACCAATGATACCTTATATAGTGGTAAAAAAACTATCACATTAAAAAACATTCAATTTCCAGATGATAGGATGGTGCTCACTGTTAATGCAACCAATAAAGCAGACGATGAAAAATTGAGTGAAGCACTCAAAAAAATAAATCTTCAGGATCCTACGGCAAAAATAACGTTTTCTGGAGAGACCAAAGAACTATTATTGGCTTGCCAAGGAGAATTACATTTGGCTGTAATAGATTGGACGCTAAAGAACGTTTACGGTGTAGAAGCCACCTTTGTAAAACCAAAAACGCCTTATAGAGAGACCATTCAGCGCTCGTCAACGGCAAATTGTAGACATAAGAAACAATCGGGTGGCTCGGGGCAGTTTGCGCAAGTGCATATAAAAATAGAACCTTGGTATAAAGATATGCCAGAGCCCGAAGGTTTTAACATTAGAGGCAAAGAAGATATCGATTTAAACTGGGGTGGAAAACTCGTGTTTTATAATTGTATTGTTGGCGGTGTTATTGATACGCGGTATTTACCATCAATTATGAAAGGTATTCTTGAAGTCATGGAAAGCGGCCCTCTTACAGGTTCGTATATTCGAGATATCCGTGTGATGGTTTACGATGGAAAAATGCACTCGGTCGATTCGAATGATATTTCCTTTAAAATTGCGGGTGCACATGCGTTTAGTGAGGCTTTTTTAAATGCAAGTCCGAAATTATTAGAGCCTAAAAATGAACTTATTGTAAAAGTTCCTGAAGATATGGTTGGTCAAGTTATGACCGATTTACAATCAAGACGAGCCATTATACAGGGATTTGAAAACAGTGATAATTACCAGATATTGAATTGTCAAATTCCAGCCGACGAGTTGTTTGGTTATTCCACCGATTTACGGTCCTTAACTCAAGGACGCGCCACCTTTAGTACCAAATTTTCATCCTATCAGATGGTCCCTACAAACATTCAAAGTCAATTAGTAAAAAATTAATTAATGTAATAAACAGAAAAGATTATGCAAACTCAGACAAAAGTATTATATCTAAGTGATTTAAAATTCAATCTAGAAACATGGAAGCGTGAATTACGTTTTCATTTTAATGAAATGGATACGTTTCAGGAAAAACTAGAAGAAATAGCAGAGCGCGAATTTGGTCAGAAGGCTTTAAAACCATTAGAAGTGTTTCAAAACAGAATCATGATTGAAAAGGATGCGATAAAAAAACTGTTACATAGAATCAGAAATAAGATGATTACCATTAATAGAGTTAATTATGAAGAAAGTATCGATGGAAGATTCCAAAATGAACAACACTCGTTACGTGATGATATGAAAAACTATATCAAATTACATTATGAATTAAAAGAGGAAATGATGGATTATTTCCTGGAATGGTTATAATAAAAGTTTAATGAATTATAAAGAGGCTGTCTTAAAAGTGTCATTCTGAATAAAGA
>CAXBHA010000077.1:0-8340 GCA_963974955.1 uncultured Yeosuana sp.
AGTACGGTGGTATGGAGCAACAGCAACTTAAACGATTGAAGGAACTGGAAGATGAGAACAATAGGTTAAAACAGATGTACGCAGATGTCAGTTTAGATAATAAGATGCTAAAGGACGTACTATCAAAAAAGTTCTAAGGCCTTCCGACAAGAGAGTTCGTGCAAAGTATCTCATCAAACAATATGTAATTCCCATCGTGCGTGCCTGTAATGTTGTCGACCTGAGCAGGTCAATGTGGTATTACCAGAGCAAAAGAGACGATAGCGAGGTCATAGATAAACTGACCGAGTTAGCGGAAGCCTATCCTACTAGAGGTTTTGATGAGTATTACTACAAGATCCGTCGTGAAGGTCTAAAATGGAACAGAAAGCGTGTATTGCGAGTATATCGTGATATGAAGCTCAGCCTTAGGCGTAAACATAAGAAGCGTTTGATAAAGCGTATAAAACAACCTTTGGAAACTCCATCGACTCTTAATGAATGCTGGAGTATGGATTTTATGAGCGATGCCCTTATAGATGGCAGAAAGCTGCGCGTGTTCAATATTATAGATGATTGTAACCGTGAAGCTATTGCAATCAATGCAGGACTCTCGTACCCAGCTAGAGCGGTAGTGGAAACATTGGAAAACCTTAAAGAAGAAATAGGCACACCTAAATATGTCCGGTGCGACAATGGACCTGAATTTATATCTAGGACATTTATGAACTGGTGTACAAAAAACCATATAGAAATTAAATATACACAGCCCGGAAAACCAATGCAAAATGGTTACATAGAACGTTTCAATAGATTTTTCAGAGAAGATATACTAGATGCATATTATTTTAACGACATCTATCAACTTCAAAATATAAGCGACAACTGGAGAGAGGACTATAATTTTAATCATCCGCATAAATCTCTGGGCAATAAATCACCTAAAGAATACATGCCCAGGTTTGATGAAGAATTTAAATTCTTCATCAAACCTGACCTAAATAATAATTATTTATCGAATTTAGAGGTGTCCTATTTTTAGGGAAGCCTACATCAGCTTCTACCAATTTTAACTTAATTTCAAATTGATTGGCGTCAATGTCAACTACATCTGAATAGGCCTCTTCCTTAAGATTCTCTAAAAGTTTATACTTTTTCTTCTCCTTACGTTTTGAATCAATAAAGAGATGATAAGCCATTTTAAAAAAATAGGCTTTTAAAGCATTATCCTGAATAGATAATGATTCTCGTTTGTCCCAAAGTTTAACAAAAGTTTGTTGAGCAATTTCTTCTGCCAGCTCAGAATCACCAGAAATAGTTAGAAGATAATTGCAAAGATCTTTATAATAATTTTTGAAAAAATAACCATAAGCAACTTCAGACCCCTTCTTTAGTCCTTCTAAAAGAAATTCCTCATTCATATAATTGTTATTGTCCATATTGGCATTTTTAAAAACCAGCCTATATAATACAGGTTGATTTAAATTTTACAATAAACAAACTAGCCTAGATTAGTTTGTAAAGGATGAGCAAGAGACGAGAATTGATGAAAATTAAATACTCAATATACCAAGAGATATTAATTATACATTTTTTCCATAACGACTTACCCCAACCTATATCTATTAAGTTAAGATTACTTAATAGCCATAACTGATTAAAAAAAATTCTAATATGTAAAAAGAAACGTCTATCAATTTAATTAAAAAAAACTTAATTATTAGAACAAATCCATAATGTATCTAAGAATAAAATAATTTAGTTTCTTCTAAATTATAGAAATCACTATTTAATTGATAATGAAATTAATCTAATTAATAATTAGAATTCAAATTCGTTAAAATAGAGCACAACCTATATTAAATGTCGATTAAATTCAAACTAGATATTGTACTTTTAAAATACTTCTTCATTTGTAAGACTGTTTATAAATTCAACCCAATATTTAACATATGAAAAACATATACTATTAATAGAGTTCTTACCTGCTACTTTTGTTGTTTTTGAGTAAATAATTTAATTAATCAGCGTATACGCTACCAAATACGATTTTTTATAAAAAGTCTTGAAATAGTAGTAAAATAAGGGGATTTGAACAATTCATCACTCGGGCAGAGGTATTCAATATTGCAGTAATGTCTATACTCAAATACTGTAAAGAAAGAAAATTAAAATCAGTATGACAGAAGAAAACCATTGCTATGAAAACGCATTAGCTGAAAGGGTCAACGGTATTCTAAAAGATGAATCCATCTCGACCATACTTTTACAAGGGTGGTACATGCTAAAAAAGCAGCCAAAAATGCAATCAAATTATACAACTCCAAAAGATTGCATTTATCTTTAGACTATAAAACACCTAATTAGGCGCATCAATATACCGCTTAAAATTAATATTAACCTGTAGCCGTATTACAGGACAGTAACATCCTCGACTGATTTCTCTAACAACGACTTATACGTTAATGATTTAAAACATGCACCCTGCCTATTCATAAATAATACCAATTACAAATCGGATACTACTGGCATCATTTTTAATGACCGTGGACATAACATTCCCATTTTAAAGGATGTTTGGGATGAGCAAAAGACACGAATTAAGGCGCCGAACTTTGCCATTTTCGCACCTACAGGAGAGGGAAAATCCTTTTTCGCTAATAATATTCTACGCCAATATTTTGAAAGTGGCGTACGCCTAGTCATTATTGATTTAGTGGCTCTTATACCAAATTCGCCAAATTATATCCAGAAAAGTGCACTGTGCTCCATTACGAGAGTGGTAAGAATCTGGGCATCAAACCATTTTACATTAGCCATCAAAATGACCTGACTCCTGAACGTTTCGAAGAACTACCAGTGTTTCTGTTCGAACTATTTGCATCCGAGATAAAGGTTGCAAAAGTACAATCCGTTTCAATCAAAAAAATACTACACCATTATTACATTAGCACATTCAACAATCATTCACTGGAAGGTTTCTACGACTTTATAGAAAAGAATCAAAAAAATCTTCTGAAAAGTCTTAAAATCCATCCTGACTATTTCAATGTGACGAGCTTCTTGCACATAATGTCTGAATAAGTCGGCGATGGTTTATTCAGCTTCCTGTTTGAAATCAGCGAAGACCAGACCTATAAAATAGAGGACAAACCCTTGATAGTTTTTGAACTGGATGAAGTTAAGGATAATAAGTAAATCCTATCAGTAATGTTCAAGCTAATCAAGTCCGCTATTCAAAGAACTATCTGGAAAAATCGTGCTCAAAAAGGCATCATCCTGTTCGATGAGTTTGCCAAGAAACTAAAGTTTGACAACGTATTGGAAAGTGTGTAATTCAATTACCAAGCAATTCGTAAACAAAACGGTGCGATTGGGATTATCATACAATCCATAAATCAGCTTCCAACTAATTCAACATCTGCAAGCATCCTAGAAAACACTCAGGTTATTTATAGCTTACATAGTGAAAAGGGCTATGATGATTTGGTCAAAAGACTCAACCTGTCCAGTCACGACTTAAATCAAATAAAATCCATTAAGATATAACTTTACCAGCGCTCGGAAATACACGGAAATGTTCATTAAAATTGGAAAGGAAAGCAATATTTTCAGGTTTGAAGTTCCCAAAGAGGCATATGCTGCTTACTTAACTGATGGACAGGAAAACAACGCCATTATGGCGATTTATAATAAAACTGGCTCAATGGAAGAGGCCATCAAAATCTTTACCAATTCTCAACTAAAAGACCATGAAAAATATAATCAGAATAATAGTATTCCTACTTACTATAGCTTTTTTATCGCCTGGCGGTGCTACCGCTCAAGGACTGCCCACGTATGATAATACCAATTTTATCAGTTTGGTTAAACAGCATATAGAATCGGGAAAACAGACGGCCAACATTATAAAGACCCTCCAATTTTTTAAAACACAAAAAGAGAATATTGAACAGGTTAATGACGTGGTCAAACAGTTAAAAGCTGTTCGAGAAATCGGGCGCAACAATTAACACCTAATCCGAATAATGCAACGTGATCTAAGAGATATTCTTAATCGCCTTTACATCAAAGTCCATGAAGTATCGCAATAATTTAGTGCAATTGTAAAAAATTCGTTGGACACATTAGATTATATAGATGAGATTCTATCGAACGATTATCTAAAAATGAGCGATGCGGAAGGCTCAGTAATTCTAAAAGAAAAAGAACTTGAATTCAGAGAAATGGTTTCTAATATCACCACGAAAACAAAACGGTACAGGGATATTATTTCGTTCAGAAAAATGCAAGACAAAATCAATAACCGCAAAACCGACGATTAAAAATGACCTCAACCATTATTTTAAGAATAGGTCTAGAATATATAGACACTGTTTTCGAGGCCATACAGAACAGTAGTTTCTCGCAATATACTATTGCCGAGATTAAAACGCTAGTTGTGCTATTTTTTTGGTCAATATTTTAAAGAAATACAATGAGGGCATTGCGGATAGGTATGCGTACACTTGTTCTTTGAGTCCTGGCGAACTTACCAAAAATTTCGCAATAGTTGTTTTAGTGATTTTTTCAACACAAGTATTAGGATTCTTCGATGATATTCTAGTCGCCATAGAAGGCCTATGCATGGGAACGGCACCAGCTTTACTTCCTCTATAATTACAGGAATTACCACTTAATGAGGAAATAGGTTTATTGGATATTGCCAGTATGGCAAAGACCTTATTATATATAGCATTGGTCACACCACTCTATGAGTTTAAAATCATAGCTTTCATTTTCAGTGTCCTCCTTTGGATATTAGACCTCTTCATCTACCCGCTATTCTTGGCAGAATTTTTTTCCTCTTAGCCATAATGCATGCATTTTTTCCGTTGGTCATAAGCCTGACCGTTTTCGAGAAATTCCGTTCCTTGGCCTATAACTTCTTTAAGCTATATGCTGCCGTGTATATGCTCGTCCCGACCTTCTTTATGGTAGATATATTTATCAATGCAATCTATACGGAAATTAACACCAACTTTTGGATCAATCTATTCGCCACAGATGTTGGGCAGGGCTTTTTCGCAACGGTCGTCCAATTAGGCTCGGTAGGTTTTATCGTTTTCCTGAAATTCAAATTATATAGGCGTACCATGTCCTTCACGCTAAGGTTGTTCCGTAACTAATCCAATATAAAAATGAAAGCACCTTATAGAACTATTTTACAACGTCCTAAAATTAAACCGGTTTATCGTGCTGGTCGCTATCACGTTTGCATTTCTATCAAGCACATTATCGGTGTGGATGGCATTTACCAAAAACAAAAATGCGCTAAATAATGCGTTTGCCATCAATACTGATGGTAGTATTATTCCCCTGAATCTCATTACCCAAAAGGAAAATTTTAAAGTCGAAACTTTAGCGTATTTAGACCTGTTCCACGACTACTTCTATAACATCGATGCCGGTAATTATGAACAGAATTTGGAAAAATTACTTTGGTTGGGCAATAGTTTCGTGGACAATCTGAACCGTCAAAAAAAAGCTGATGGTGTTTATAATCTATTATTACAATATTCCCTGGTTCAAAAGTATTGAGTATCGATTCAAGAATAACAGAAAAAAATACTTCGTACAGTTTAACTACGACCACCATTTTTGAAATTAATAGAGACTCTATAATTGACCCCTATGAATTGGTTTCCACAGGAAACCTAATTATCGTTGACCGCAATTTTCCTAAGAATCCACACTGATTATTGATTACAGATTATTTCGAAAACACCTTAAAAAAGATAGTAAATAAAAATTGAGAGCCCAAAACCAGCCTGCCAGTAGGCAGGTAGGCAGGTAGGCATTTAAATACAACTCTTATGAAAAAGATCTCATTATTACCGCTTTCGCAAAAGCGCAAACAAACACAATTCTAGACACCATTTATGCAAATGACAAAAAAAAGTAGCTCTCTTTTTTCCAGAACCTATAAGACAAGACTTAACCCGGTTCAGATAATTTCGTCTTTACTTATAATCGTGAAAAAGAACAGTATTTTGGACTGCTGCAAGCCTGGCCTAGAAAGGAAAGGAAAGGAAAGCAATGTTTTGGTGGTTAAATAAAAAAGGCTTCATTTTTTCATATATAATAAGATATAAAGAACAGCTTTCTAAACTCAATTATTTTATTCGGAGAGCGAACAGTATAGGAAATGAAAAACCCATTACGATCAGTAAGCCAATTACCAAAATCATCAAAAATTCTGTTGAAAGCAAAGACGACCAGTTTCGAAAAACTGTTCAAGTCTACTTAGACGAAAATAAAGAATCGGCAACCTGATCAAACGAACTGTAGGAATCGTTTTGAGCGTAGAAAATATAGTTTTCCATAAAGAAGTGCTTTACTTCATTATACAGATCAAGAATACATCTAGCCTAAATTATGATTTGAATTTCTTAAAACTATCTGTAGAAACTCGGCAAAAAGGTAAAAAGAAATCGTTACAGCGATTGAATCAAAATCCTGTTTTTAAGCACCATCTACATTCAAAGATTACAGAAAATGAAACCGCGCGATTTGTTTATGTTATGCCCAAGATTTCCTTGTCCAATGACCGACAGGTAGTTTTGGAATTGAACGAAAAACATGGCGAGCATAATATTGAACTAAAAATATCACATATTTTTATTAATAACCCAAATTAGTATAGTTATGAAAAAATAAGTTATTTGCTCACTCGTATTATTGTACATCTCGTGCTCAGAAAACAAGAATCTTTCCTCTTCTGATACTGCCAAAGTTGTTGCCGAGAGTTTTTATCACTGTGATGAAGCTACTTTAAAAAAACATACCACTGCGGAAGGTTATACCAACCTTTCGAATATTCAAAAAATGTTTAATGAAGATAAAGATTCAGAAGCTAATTTTAAAGTGGTCGATGAAGCTATTGATGGCGAGGTGGCTTGGGTAAAATATTCTACATCTTATAACCCGAAGCCCGGTATTTTTAAGTTGGTTCAAGAAGATGACCAATGGAAGGTTATGTATAATGGCCCGAGGGAAAAAGGTCCTTTTTGAATTCCTATTGTCTTATGATATCTAGGCTGACGTTTAATTTTTTAATGTCTAAAATTAGCCATTCTTTTAGATGATATATCATCTTTTTCAGAAGAATATTTAAAGCGAGCATTCCTCAACCACTTTTTAATCGTTTTCGTGTGATTTTAGGAATTGCTTTAAATTATATACTATAGCGGATAGGTTCATACATTTATTGGCTTGTTTTTAGACCTAATGCATATTATTTTCCGTAAACCCATAAATTGAGTTAAAGCACCTAATACAGGTGTTGCCCACAGTACTTTATTCATTCCAATTTTGAAGTCGGTCGAGATATAAATAACTTTCGACAAATTCTCTATGTTCTTTACTGGTCATTTTTTCCACTAAAGTCAATGCAGAAATGTAACTCGCTAAATTTCCATTCGAAGAACTGAATTTCCCGTCCTCAACAAAAGTTACCAAACTGTCGTTTTGTACTTTTAAATTCGGATAGTCCTTTTGTAATTCTTTTCCACCACCAATCCACGTAACAATTTTATATCCATCTGCAATTCCAGATTTTCCGATTAATTGAGCTCCAGCACAATTACTCACGGTATATTCAGTTTCCATATTTTTCTCTTTTATAAAGTTCACGATTTTTTCGTTGTGGACTTGTGCGTACATATCGTAAGCACTTGGCACAAAAAGAGCGGTTAATTTTGGGCAATTCTCAAAAGTGTAATCAGGAATAAATTTCATTCCCTCTTCAGTGGTGATTGGACTTTCCGTTTCCGCAATAGTTATTACGTTAAAAAGTTGTTTTCCATCTTCGGTTGGTTTTGAGAAAACATCAGATGTTGCAATTACTTCGCTTTGCAAAACACCATTATACATCAAAAGTCCGATTGTCGGCAATTCCGTTTTGAATGATTTTATATGCTTTGTTAATGTATCCGTTTTTATTTCTGTTTGATTAACTATATTCTTTTCGTCATTAGTATTTGTTTTGTCTTCTTTACAACTAATATTAATAATTGTCAAAATTAATAATGTAAATATGCTCTTTTTCATAAAGTAAGTTTTGATTATGTTTTTTTGTTCCATTTTATTAGAATAATAATATTCTTAGCAAAATTAGCTTTATTTATTTTCTATAAAATTGAACCAGTTCAAGAAAATCTTTTTCGCCTTATTTTACTAACATATTCTGGTGAAAGTCCTAGATAAGTTGCTACTAAATATTGAGGTACATTATTGACTAAATCAGGAAAAGCTTCTCTAGTCTTTAAATAAATCTCTTCTTTTGAATAAGTGAAAATATATTTCATTAGCAAAATAGAG
>CAXBHA010000078.1:0-8296 GCA_963974955.1 uncultured Yeosuana sp.
TAAAAGCTCAAGATAATTTAACTAAATTACCATTTAACTACTATTATAAGAGTCAATTTAATTATTATTATGGAGATTTATATTTAAAAAGGAAACTCTATAATTTGGCGAATGACAGGTTTGAAATTGCATTAAATGCTGTAAAATTTGAAACCGAAAATAAAGACAATAACTTATTAATAAGTAAGATCTGTAAAGAATATTCTATTTCATTAGAAGCGACAGGGCAAAGTGATTTGGCATATGCAATGTTAAAAAGCAATGATATAGCTAGGGACAAGTATATAAATGAAGAAAAAATAAAACAAGAAAACATTATTAATTCTAAGTTATATATTGAATTATATAAACAAGAAGCCAAATGGGCAAATGAAGGAAGGATGCTTCAAGAGAAAATCACAGAAGAAGCAAAAAACTTTAATGTTTATATGACGTTTACGGCAATATTATTGCTAGTTTCATTTATAGCGCTATTGATTATATATACTTCAAAGAGAAAATTAAGTAGAATTCTTGCAACTCAAAACAACAAATTAGAAGCTGCTAAAGAAATGGCCGAAGAATCTTCAAGATTAAAAACAAAATTTATTTCTAATGTATCACATGAATTGCGAACACCGTTATATGGAGTCGTTGGTTTGACAAGCTTAATGATAAAGAATAATAATTTTTCAGCACGTGATACCAAATATTTAAAGTCATTAAAGTACTCAGGTGATTATTTGTTAAATTTAATAAACGACATTTTACAAGTAGGAAAAATAGAATCGAACGCATTTGAACTTAATAATGTATCGGTTAAATTAAAGTCGCTTATTCAAAATATTGTCGATTCTTTTGAGTATAGATTGGAAGAATCAAATAACCAAATTCATATTTCTTATGATGATGAACTACCGGAATTTGTTGAATGCGATAAAATACGGTTAACCCAAATCTTGTTTAATTTAATTGGGAATAGTATAAAATTCACAGAAAATGGCACTATTAATGTACGGGCAATTTTCTTAAATTCAGATACTGAAAATGTAACTATCCGGTTTGAAGTTGAAGATGATGGTAAGGGTATCCCAAAAGATAAACAAACTGTAATATTTGAAAATTTTTCACAATTAAATGAAAATATTAACATGAATTATCAAGGAACTGGTCTTGGTCTTTCGGTCACAAAAAAGCTAATTGAATTATTTGATAGCAAAATTGAGCTGGAAAGTGATTTAGGGCTTGGTTCCAATTTTTGTTTCAATGTAATTTTTAAAATTGACGAAAATGCCATTAAAGACCAAAAACGAAAAAAATTAAATAATATATTTACAACCGCAAATTCCAATAGTTTTAAAATTCTGATTGCAGAAGACAATAAAATCAATCAAATTGTAACCAGTAATCTATTAAAAAAGGAGAATTACAATTGCGATATTGCACAAAATGGCCTGGAAGCATTAAATGCTTTTAAAAGCAATAAATACGATCTTATTTTGATGGATATTAACATGCCGGTTATGGACGGTAACGAAGCTACTAAAGAGATTAAAAAGTTAGATAGCAACATTCCAATTGTTGCATTAACGGCTTCTAATATTGATGACATTAGAAAAACTCAAGACGAAATTGGATTTGATGATATTATTACAAAACCATTTGATAATGAGGTGTTTTTCAAAACAATTTCCAAATTAATAGAACGTAAGAAAACTACATTTAAAGGCGTAAAAGTTTTAGAAATAGCTTCTTAATTTTATTTCTTCCTGCTTATCGTTAAACCATCTCTTACAGGAAAGATAACTGTCTCAATTCGGTCATCCGATTTTAATAAGTCGTTGTATTCAATAATTGCTTTTGTTGAGATATCATCTGGTTGTAACGGTTCAATTACTTTTCCGCTCCATAGTACATTGTCAGATAAAAGAACACCTCCCTTGTTTAATTTATCCATAACAAGGTTAAAATAATTCGAATAGTTTTCTTTATCAGCATCAATAAAAATGAGGTCAAACGTTATTTTAAGCTTAGGAATAATATCTAAGGCATTTCCCAGGTGTTGAACTATTTGTTTTCCATAAATTGATTTGTCGAAGTACTTACGCTGGAATTCGACTAATTCTTCATTAATGTCAATCGTGTGTAATTCACCATTAGTTTGCATGCCTTCCGCTAAACATAACGACGAATAGCCCGTGTAGGTGCCAATTTCCAATATGTTTTTTGGATTGATTATTTTTGACAACAAGCTTAAAATCCTGCCTTGATAATGACCACTTAACATACGTGGTTGCAGTATTTTTTGATAGGTTTCCCTACTAAGTTGTTTTAAAAGTTCAGGCTCTTCTTCAGAATGAGATACTATATAATCGTCTAATTTTTCTGTAATAAAGTGCATTTTTCTGTTTGGTCGAGCGCAGTCGAGACCTATTTAATGTAAGTTATGAAAACGACCTCTCGACTGCGCTCGAGAAGACATACGTTATTTATTAACCTAAAATTCTATTAAGTAATTTTTGTTTGGCATCTTCATCATCACCACATAACCATTGTATCACATTGTCTTCCCAAATACCATCACGCTCGGTTTCCGAAATGATTTTGCGCTCCATCGCTAGATCCAATATTTTTCCAGGATAAGAGGATTGCTTAATGCTTTCCATTTCACCTAAAGGATACGGGTCATCCAATCCCATAAGCACTTGGTTGGCACCTTGATTTTTAATCAACAATTCCAATGAACCAGTATCGTGTACTAAGGTATCAAAAAAAATATTTTTATGGCCAACGGCTTTTCTTGGATGATGTTTACCTTTAAACAAATCTGGCCTGCCATCAAATCCTTGAATACGACGTCCCAAATTAATTTGTGCCAATTGTCCACCATGAGCAAAACAGGTACGCATATTGGGATATTTTTCCTGATATCCATTTAGGGTTAAAAAATGATAGGCATCCGCACATTGCGCCAACATCCAAATCAAGTGAAATCGCCATGAGGTATTTTCAAGTTTTATAAATTTTTCACCATCATAAGGATGAATTTCTACGGCGAGATTATATTTGTTTGCCAATTCAAAAATAGGCTCATTTTCCTCATCAAAAATACAGCGCCAGGTGCCAATAGTATCCATATAATGTGTTGGTAAACATAAAAGCAGCATACCATGAGTTTCAACACAGCGCTCTATTTCCCAACAGGCACTTCTAACAAATCCCGGGTGAACCACAAATCCACAGGTAAACTTATTTGGGTTTTCATGCTGGATACGGGCATTAAAATCATTTTGAAACCGAAGGGCTTGTTTCATTTCTTCAACGCGCAACCCATTTCCATAAAGCTGCGATAAATTTAAAACAACCGCATGATCAATCTTAAAGCGCTCCATCCATTCCAGTTTTTCATGTAAAAAGAAACTTGAGTCCGTTACCGGTCTGCTCCAATCTTTTTGTAGCATGAATTTACGATCTTTATCGACCCAAAAAATACCTTTTTCTCGCATGAAATCAGGAATTTCCTCAGGATATGGCAATAAGTGTGAATGGCCGTTAATGCGAAGTTTTCTAGCCCTCTCTAACTCTCCCAAAGGGAGAGAACTCTTATGGTTATCTTTCATTTTTTAAAAGTGTTTCGTTTCCCCTTTGGGGAAATGTCCAGAGGACAAAGGGGCTTTTAATCAATTTTTATTTTTTAGGGGGCTCCATTGTGCTACCACAATTTGGACAGGTTCTCTTTTTTAAATCACCATAATATTTGTCAAATATTTTTGGCATATCGGTTTCAATATTTTCTACCGTAAAATCTTCTTCATACAGTTTTGTTACGCAATTTTCACAAAACCAAAGCAGTGCATCTCGCATACCTGTTGGCCGTTTATATTCAATAACTAGACCAACGGTATTGGCACCTCGTTGCGGGGAATGCGGGACTTTAGGCGGCAATAAATAAATATCACCTTCTTTAATATGCACATTTTTAGGTGTGCCTTTATCAATTATTTTTAATACAATATCACCCTCTACTTGGTAGAAAAACTCAGGCGTTTCATTGTAATGATAATCTTTTCTATTGTTTGGTCCACCAACAACCATAACAATAAAATCACCGTCTTTCCAAACCACTTTATTACCAACTGGGGGTTTTAGTAAGGGTCTGTTTTTTTCAATCCAGGCCTTAAAATTTAAAGGGGAAACTAATTTGCTCATCATTCATTGTTTATGATGTCATTGCGAAGCAAATTTTTATTTGCTGTGGCAATCTTTATTCTTGAAGAGATTACCACGTCATTTCATTCCTCGTAATGACGGTTATTTGTTATAAAGTTACAAAGATTTTGTTCTTCCACCATCAACTGGAAGATTAATTCCGTTAATGTATCCAGCGGCTTCACTTGCTAAAAATACAATGGCATTGGCTGTTTCCTCTGGTTGAGCAAACCGTTTTGAAGGACTGTAATTTTTCATTATTTCTGCCATCTCCTCAACAGAGGTTTCTTCTTTAGTAGCCTTGATTTTAATAATTTCGGTCAGTCGATTCGTTTCGGTAAAACCAGGCAATACATTATTTACGGTAATACCAAAAGAACCCAGTTCAATCGATAAGGTTTTACTCCAATTACCAACGGCGCCTCGAATGGTATTACTTACGCCGAGACCAGGAATTGGCTCTTTAACCGAAGTAGAAATAATATTTATAATTCTACCAAACCCAGCTTCTTTCATAAACGGAACCACCGCTTGTGTTAATACATGGTTGCACTTTAAATGTTGTGTAAACGCATTATCAAACTCTTCTAAACTGGCATTTAAAATCTCACCACTTCTTGGGCCTCCAGTATTATTTATAAGGATATGAAACCCATGCTGTTTTTCAATAAATTTTATGACTTGTTCTTGCAAGTCTCTTGGGTTTGAAAAATCGGCTACAATAAAACTATGCTTTTCACTATTGGGGAGTTCTGTTAATACCTCTTTTAATTTGTCTCTGTTTCTGGCAACCAATGTTACATGGACACCCTCATAAGCTAGTGCTGTTGCGGTTGCTTTGCCAATACCTGCCGTACTTCCGCAGACTAGGGCATTTTTGTTTTTTAAGTTTAAATTCATTCCTATCCCTAACCCTTTCCAAAGGAAAGGGGATTGTTTTTAAGTTGATATTTATTTTCTTACCCAAGTTTCTTCCCTTTGGGAAGATTAAGATGGTATTAATATTTTACACATACATTTTTAGCTTCGGTAAAAAAACGTAAGGCTTCAAACCCACCTTCTCTTCCAACTCCTGATGCTTTTACACCACCAAAAGGTGTTCGTAAATCCCGTAACATCCATGTGTTTACCCAAATAATGCCTGCTTGAATTTGATTGCTCATCCGCATGGTTCGTTTTAAGTCATTCGTCCAGATAGTTGCAGATAATCCATATTTTACTTTATTCGCCATTTGTAAAACCTCGTCATCATAATTAAATGGCATAATGGTTACTACAGGACCAAAAACTTCTTCTTGGTTTATTCTGCAGTCATCGGTTATAACTTCAATCACCGTAGGCTCTAAATAATAGCCATTTTCATAGTCTTTAAGTGTTACTTTGTTATCACCACAAAGAACGGTTCCGTTTTCTTGTTTTGCAATATTAATGTATTGTAAAACCTTTTCTAGGTGTGATTTTGAAACCAACGCACCAATATCAGTGGATTCTTCTGAAGGGTGTCCAACTTTAAGTTGTTTCACTTTTTGAACAAAATCTTTTTTGAACCTTTTATAAATAGTAGCTTCAACAAAAATCCTACTTCCACATAAACAAATCTGCCCTTGATTGGAAAATGATGAACGCACCGTGGTTTTTAACATATCCTGATAATCACAATCAGCAAAAATGATATTTGGATTTTTCCCACCTAATTCCAACGATAGTTTTTTGAACATAGGCGCTGCTACTTTTGCAATGTGCGCTCCTGTTGCTGTTCCACCCGTAAATGAAATAGCTTTAATATCAGGGTGTTCAACAATGGCTTGCCCTGTTGTTGTTCCCAGTCCATGTACAATGTTTAAAACACCCTTTGGTAAGCCAGCTTCTGTACAAATTTCTCCTAATAAATAGGCGGTCATTGGAGTAACTTCACTAGGTTTGGCAACCACACAATTTCCAGCGGCTATGGCTGGGGCAATTTTCCAAGTAAATAAATAGAGAGGAAGGTTCCATGGTGATATACAACCTACAACACCTATAGGTTGACGTAAGGTGTAATTGATGGCTTGTTGACCAATGCTTTCATGACTTTCACTTGCAAATTGGGTAATGGCATTTCCAAAAAAGCGAAAATTACTGGCGGCTCTTGGTATGTCGACCGATTTTGCTAAACCAATTGGTTTGCCATTGTCTTTACTTTCGGCTTCTGCAAAGCGTTGCAAATTGGCTTCAATCAGTTCTGAAATTTTTATTAGGATTCTACTACGTTCTTCGATGGTTGTTTGAGACCAAATTGGAAACGCAGACTGTGCAGCAATATAAGCGTTTTCTACATCGTCTTTGGACGAGTTTGGGAGTATTCCATAAACCTCACCATTGGCAGGACAATAGTTGTCCAACCATTCATTATTGATGGGGTTTTCAAATTGACCGTTTATGTAGTTTTTGATGTTCATAATTGTCATTCCTGCGAAGGCAGGAATCTTTTTATTTAAATTCAGCTTTGATGGATTCCACATCAAGTGCGGAAAGACAAATTAATTATTTTTTCTTATAAGCCATTACTTTAATTTCAACCACTAAATCTGGATGTGGTAATTGATGGACGGCAACCGTGGTTCGTGTAGGTCCTGTCGTGGCATTAAAAAATTCTGCATAAGCTTTGTTGTAACCAGCGAAATCATTCATATTCACTAAAAAGGAGGTCACATCAACCACATCTTTTAAAGTAGCACCTTCTTTTGCTAGATTCTTTTCAATGTTTCGCAACACTTCATGTGTTTGCACTTCAATATTCAGACGTTTTGTGCCCATGTCGTCAATAATATCAACGCCAGCTATGGTGTTGTCTGCGCGTCGGGAACTAGTTCCCGAAACAAATATAAAATCGCCTACACGTCTGGTATGTGGGTATGCGCCTCTTGGGGTTATGTTAGTTCCTTCGGAAGTAGAAACCTTATTATTTTTGTTACTCATAATTTATATTGTTATTCTTTTTTTAATTGTTCATTTTGTCTTAATACAAAACGAACCAAAAAATCATATTGAAATGAGGAATTTTTCTTCTGTTATCTCAGAAGAAAACCAAAAATCAAATCTAAATTTTTTCCAAGGCTTCAAAAATTCTTGACGATTTAATTTTTATATTCTGCATTTCAATGTTCAATTCCCTGAATTGATTTGGGACTTAACTTATTTGTTTGTACTTTTTCTAACATCTAACATCTAACATCTAACATCTAACATCTAACATCCAACATCCAACATCCAACTTTAATGTAACCCTGCAATTCTATCATCTTCTAAAATGGCTTCGGTTTCTTGTTTTACTCTATCCAATATCTTTTTTAATTCATTTTTTGTCCCATCGAGCCTTTCGGCTTCGCTCAAGATAGACTTCGTTGAGATATCACCATCTGCCAACATATTTAAAAGGGCCTTATCTTGCGCACGTCCTTTTAACATGGCTTCTCTATAACCTATGGTTGCATTAAATGTTACCAATGAATATTTTGATGAATACTCTTTTGGAAAATGCTTTTCCAATGCCATTTCTAAATTACGCTTTTTCCTGAATAAGTCATTATTAACATGTGCTTTCATTTCATGAAAATTATCAATGGCCAAATCGGCAATGGCATCGGTGTCTTTTTTACGGGTGCTTTCATAGGCTTTAAAAATAGTTTCCCAATCGCTTTTTGAAGTTGGATTCTTGAAGTTGTCTAAAATGTTATCAAATTCAACAACATCTTCAAAAGAGGCATTCATACCTTGTCCATAAAAGGGTACAATGGCATGGGCCGCATCTCCCATAAGCAAGGTATTGCCTTTATAGTGCCAAGGAGAACATTTTACGGTTCCTAAAGGTGATGTTGGATTTTTGAAAAAATCGTCTACCAGATTGGGCATTAAGGCAAGGGCATCAGGAAATTCTTTTTGGAAGAAATCTGTGACCATTTTAGGTGTTGTAAGATTATTGAAATTATACGCACCTTCATCATAGCTTAAAAAAAGAGTGACCGTGAAACTGCCATCTAAATTAGGTAGGGCAATCATCATAAAAGATCCACGGGGCCAAATATGCAAGGCGTTTTTATAGGTTTTGTAATTACCGGTTTCTGTTGGT
>CAXBHA010000079.1:0-8267 GCA_963974955.1 uncultured Yeosuana sp.
TCGGAATGACAAAATTATTATATTTTCAGACTTATGGCAAATTACGGACATTCAATAAAATTTTAAACATTCCCTTTTCATACGTTTAAATTTTTGTGATTATTTGATAATATGTCAATTAAAAAATTGAGGACGCATGGAACCGCTACGCGCTCACATTAAAAATTTTTTGAATGTCCGTATTCATAATACCATTTTTGTCATTCAGAATGGAGTTAAATAACATAGAAAGCATGTTGTCATTCAGAAGGAGTGCAACGACTGAAGAATCTTTAAGCAATTTGAATGATTTGTCAAAGATGCTTCACTGCGTTCTGCATGACAGAACCTCTTTAAATAACACAGAAAGCATGTTGTCATTCAGAAGGAGTGCAACGACTGAAGAATCTTTAAACAGCAAAAACAAATACTCAATGCACAAGCAAAACTCTATGGTTGAGATTCTTCGATCCATTCCATTACGCTCTGAATGACATTTTGGGCATCAAAATCTTAGTATCACACAAACTTATCTTAAGAAATTTGATAATTTCGTTTTTAGATAAGGCGATTGAAATATTAGTTTGAAGGTTGTCAGTTTTTAACCAACTTTTTTTATTAGCTTTTTTAAGCTCTTTTTGGCAAATGTGTGTCACTATTATCCATTAGGTGTTAATATAAAAATCCAAATAGCCAAAGCGGTAGTTTGGTAATGGGAAACTCTACATCGTCTGCAACCACAAAACCGTTTTTTACAGTATTTATCTGTTTGCTAGTTTTATCTTTACCTCCAACTTCAAAAGTAAACGTATTATCAACCAAAAAGTCTCCTTGTTTTGGGTATGCAATTTTATACCTTACTGAAACTTGGGAAATAAAATAAGTTTCTCTTAAATTCCCCACATTGGGGCTTGACATTGAAAATGCAAAGGCTAGATTTGGGTTGTCCAAATACACTTTTTCGGGCTTTTGAAGTGTTGCCAAACTAATTCCAGAAGCGTACAATAATTTTATTAACTGGGCCTGTTCTAAAAAATGAAGATATAAAACCACCGAATTTCTATGGATGTCGCTTTTTTTTGCAATAATGGTTATATTGGGTTGAAACGGTACATTAGCGGCAACCACATTAAGTAATTGCAACATTTTTTTTGCATTGCGTACATCGAAACCTTTTAGCTCTGCCATATCGTATTCCACAATTAAACGCACCAATTGTTGCAACCGCGTGGTGTAACCTTGTTTATCTTCCATTGAAAATGGGTAATAACCGTATTGCAAATAATCCTCAAAATACAGTAATGGTTTAAACTCCGCAGGAAACATTTCGGCCCATTTACGGTCTTTAGATAGCATGTTTTCCAAAGCAATAGGTTCAAAATAATAAAAATCATTAAACGCCAAATATTCACGGTATGAAAGCCCTGGTAAGGTGTACATTAACATCCGTCTGCTTAAATCGCCTTCTTCTCTAGAAATATCAATGATGGACGACCCTGTGAACACTATTTTTAAGTCAGGATAAAAATCATATAGGTTTTTTATATGTATTGACCAATTTTCGTATTTGTGCACCTCATCCAAAAAAAGATATTGTCCGCCTTTTTTAAAAAATGCTTCGGCAGTTTCTACTAGAGTATGTGTTGTGAAATAAAAATCGTCAAGAGACCAATAGGTTCCTTGGGTTGGTAACAACTTTAACGCTTTTAACTTTTGTAATAAAAGAGTCGTTTTGCCAGTACCTCTTGCGCCTTTTATGCCTATTAATCTGTTGTTCCAGTTAATCTCATTATATAAATAGCGTTTCTTTTCGGTACGTATTCGTTGTACCAATGCTACCGATTTTTCTAGTAATTGTTCCATATTGCCTATTTGCATGTGCAATATAGGTTATTTTTTGCATTTTTGAGTGTGCAATCATTAAAAAATCTATCGTCAATATTACACATTACTTTTAAACAACCTTAAATGTGTTTCTTATGTGCAGACTAGTCTTGAAACGTATTTCTTAAAGACTTGATATCCACAATGGTCACCTTAATATGTGGGCATTTTTGTGCTAGAACTGCCATGGTTGGGTTTTCTGCATAGCCTGCGCCAATGTAGAATGTGGTTTTAGTTTCACAAGAATTTAACAAGATTACGAACTTATAAAATTAACGTTAATTAAATCTTTTAAATTTCTCTTTAAGCACTAGAGCAATGAATTTACTGTTTCCTACTAAATACCGTTTCCACATACGTTTAGGTTCTTGAGCAAAACGATAAAACCATTCCAAACCGGCATTCTGCATCCATAAAGGAGCACGTTTTACTTTACCTGCCACCACATCAAAACTTCCACCAACTCCCATTACGAAATTTACATTACTCAGTAATTTCTTGTTTTCATATAAGAAGTTTTCCTTTGTCGGCGAACTTATTGCTACAAATAAAATATGAGCCCCACTTTGTGAAATTTGTTGAGCAATAGTGGCCTCATCTTCTTTTTTAAAATACCCGTTTCTATAACCTGCTATTATATTTGGTGAATACAGCTGTGAATACCTGTTAACAACCTCTTTCACCACTGCTTCTTTTGCACCGAAAAAGAAAATTTTATATTGTTTTTTATGTGATAAAGCAACAAGATTAATCATTAAATCAATACCTGCCACCCGCTCCTTCAATGGTTTTCCCAACACTTTGGAAGCCCAAACAACGGCTTGTCCATCTGCATTGATTAAATCACTCTCGTTAACACTTTGCTGTAGTTGTAAATCCGTTTGCATGGCTACTATTTTACCTGCATTAACAACCACATGGTGTAATTGTCCCCCTTGACTTATGGTTTGCTCAACTTCTTGCAGGGTTTCCTGCATGTTTAGGTTGTGAATGGTTGTATTAAGTATGTTTATATAAGATTTTGAGTTCATCGTTAGTTTTTAGTGTTATAGTTTATTTAATTACTTTCTAAATCTGTTTTAACAAATAAACTCATAAATAGAGTAAAAATAATAACTCCACTATGCCTTTCTAAAATAGATTCTGTTAGCATAAAAATTATAAGTGTTAATAAAAAAGAAATAGCTAAGCTGTTTTTAGAGTTTATAAAAAGAATTGCTAAATAAATTAATAAAAATAAAAAAAATAAAAGACCAAAAAACCCATAATTTAAGAGAACTTCTAAAAACTGGTTATGTGCATTATATTTATTTTCATAAGCAGCAGTAAGCTTGTATTCTCGATATTTATTATATAAATAGTCTCTATTGCTCCCAGAACCATTACCAACTAATAATGAGTTATGAGATATAGTTTCTAATACAGATTCCCAATGAAGTTTCCTAAAATCAACATCTTCAATTTGTCTGTCCTCAATTGTGCTTTTTTCAAATCTTTTCTGAAAATTAGGGGTTAAATAAATTAATCCCAATAAAACAGGTAATGAAATTAGAAGACCAACTATATATTTAATTTTTAAATGGTAAACTAATAAAGGCATTACGCCAATTAATAATGCTAGAATACTTATTCTCACGCTTAATATATAAATTAAGGGAACAAATAGTAATAATAGAATTACTGATAAACGTATTTCAATTTTTTTATGAATTAATTGATGAATTACAAAAAGAATGGCTAATACAACAAATAATGAAAAGTAGGTAGTGTGTTTGTTTAAAAACAAAGCAAATCTATCATAATAAAAATAATTTCCTAGGTTGTTTAATAAAAAAAAGGAGGCTTTACAAGCCCCAAATAAAGCTGAAATAAATACACCTATTGGAAAATAGCTTATAACCTTTTCTCTATCAATAAAACGAGTGTTTATGGTTGAAAAAATTAATGGAAATATTATAAATAGTATCTGTAATCCCAATTTATTAATACCAACATTAAAGTTATTAGAATAAGTTAAACCAAGCATAGCTAAAAAAAATGGAATGCTTAAAATAAAAAAATGCTTTTTATTTTTTTTAAATAAGGTGTATTTTTCAGATAACGGATTTAAGAGTATCCAAGTAATGACCAGCACTATAACGGTTTGAGAGCTCAGGTTGTATTTTGGTAATGGTATTGACACCATGACCATTACCAAGGAAAAAATAAAATGAAACTCTTTGTTTTTTTTATTCTTAAAGTATTTTAGAAACCTGCTTAGCGAGTCTTTCATATCCTTCTTTACTAATTTCGTTTATACTTTTTCTATAAAAATTTGGCATTCCTTTTAAAATTAAATTTGAATCTACAAGAAAAATATTTTTGTTTTCTTTTGAAAAATTAATGAGCTTTATATTAAAATCTCTTAATGTTGAGATTGACTCATTATAAATAGGCAATGTTATTAATATAATTTTCTCCGCCCTTTTTTTAGAAATAACTTTTAAAATAAACTCTTTTAAATTTAAATATGCAATTTCAATGTTGTCTTCTGGCTTTAACATGATAACGTAATATTCAGTTTTTGGAACCTCTAAATAATTATTATTTAAATATTGAAAAGTTAAATTTTTATTTCCAATATAATTGAAGCCATAAATATCCTTTTTGTCTCCAAAAAAATTTACATTATTTATTCTTCTCAACTCCTTTCTAAAATATTTTGCTTCATTTTGGAAAATTTGATCGTCGCCAATTGTAGTAACATTTACTCCTTTAGTTTCTTTTATAGGCAAATCTACTTCAATTAAGTAAAATTTCTTATTCTCAATTTTAGGCATAGTATTTAACCAGATTAAATCTTTAAAAGTAATTTCCTTATCTCCAGGAATAGAATAATTAAATCTAAAAAAATAAGTTTTGTATTTATTCTTAATTTTATATGTGCTAAATGGTTTTACATTTAGTTTTTTTGTAGTAACTAAACGTAAAAAATTTTCTGAAACAGAATCTATAACAACATTTTCGAAAACTTTAATTTCTTTAGTTTTAGACCAGTTATAGTTAAGACTCGAGTAATTATTACTTTCTACAAAAATAAAACTCCAAGTTAAATGCGTTAACACACAAGCCAAGACCGTGTAAACCCAAAAATTAAGTTTTTTCCCCATCGAGATAACAATTTATAAACTTATTAAACACTTTTTCGCTATTTAAAGAATCAAAACTTTTTATAGCTTTATCAACATACAGTTGGTAGTTATCTTCAGTAAAACTTAATATAGCTTTTAACAATTCAATACTGTCTTTTATAGGAACTAAAATACCATTTTTTTGATCTTCAATAATCTCTGGAATACAATTAAAATTAGTTGTAATAACAGGAATACCCACAGAGAGTGACTCAATGATAGAACCTGGATATCCTTCTCCATAACAATAAGTGGGTAATAACATAATGTTGTAATTTTTTAAAGTATTAATTACTTCATTGGGTTTTAAAATACCGCGATAATTAATTGGTGTTTTATAAAAATAATCTTCATCATAAAAACTATTATTAATCGGACCATAGAAATCTATTGTATAACCTTCTGGTAACTTTTTACTAGCAGCAAGAATTTCTTCAACACCTTTACAGGGTAAAATTCTTGAAATAAATACAAACTTCTTTTGAAACACCTTTCTTTCAATAACTTGAGGTTTTCTTGAATTTGGCATCCAAATACATTCTCCTTTTACTTTTTTAGAGAAAAACGACACCATTTCTTTAGTTTCAAAAAACAGATAGTTTGCCTTTAAAATTGTTAAATCAATTATTTTTCTATGTAACCTTCTTTTTGAGATATACTGTTTATGAAAATTTCCTGCAAAACAGTGGTAAACGTATTTCTTCTTAAATAGTTTTATCCAAATTATAAGTATTGGCATAAAATAGAAATGCATATCCTTTGTTGCATGAATACTAATTATATCGTGTTTTATAATTTCAAAAGGAAATTTTATAATCCATAATATATAATCAATTAACTGAAACTTTGGTTTCCAAAATTTACGTATTTGTACCTGTTTTATTACTAATTGATCATTCTTTTTTACAAAATTTACAATTTCCTGCGCAAGAACTGTTGCTCCTCCCAATGATCTTTTTTCTGCTACCGGAACATTAGCAAATAATAAAACTTTAGTTCTTTTTTTCATAATAATTTAAGATTGGGTATGTAAAGACTAAAGAAAACATTAAAAACTCTGGGTTATTTAATGAAAATGAGAATAAAGAATCTAAAAATAAAATAAAATAAATTAATGCAACAAATAACCATGGTTTAGTTATTTTTTTTGATAACAACGGTACAAACAATGTTAAAAAATATATAAGCCCTCCAATAATTCCTAATTCAACTATTAGGTGTGGATAAAATGTATCAGTAGTTATTAGGTTAAGCCAGGAAGCATCGTACCATTTAAAATCCTTTTCAGTATAATAAGGAGAGTTATAAATTATGGAGGCAGGGCCTCCAAAAACTCCCACTCCTTTACCAAAAAGATTAAAATTCGTAATTTCTTCTAACATTACTCTATAAGATTCACTTCTTGCACTTTTAGAACCTAAAACGTATAGACTAATTCTTAAATAAAAATTGTTCAAAAACATTATTCCTTGCTCCTTAAAGGATATAAAAATTATTAAAAGGGAAATTGATAATGCAAAAACACTTTTTATCACATGCTTATAATTGTTAACAAATAATATTAGTATAAAAGTCCCTATTGTTTTGTAGGATATGCTAGAAAAGATTCCAAAAATTGCAATTGCTAATATTAATTTTTTGTGTTTCCCATGGTAAAAATTATTTATTAGCAAAAAAGAAATTAAGTTAAAAAACCCGAAAAAACCAAAGAACACAACCACTCCTGTTCCTCTTAATATTCCTGATACTGAATTATAAAATGTGTATCCATCTCTTTTGTAATAAAACCACTGTTCCACACCATTAATCCAATTTACATAATTCACAATTTGTACTAAAAAGTTAAGCACTACAAATACTACAACAAACTTTAATAAAATAGGAAATTTATCTTTTATAGCATAACTATAAAACAAAATAATTATTGGAAATAGATACCTCAAACCATCACTTATCCCCGCTTTATAATTAAAAGAATGAATTATCCCATAAAATAAAAATGGTAAAAATAAAAGAGTAATTAAACTTAAGTTTTTATTAGTTTTGGAACTAATAAAAACATATAAAAGCATAAAACCAAAGCCAGTAAACTTTAAAATTGTTCCTAGCCCCTTATCACTATTCATAAGTGCCCCACCTGAAAATATTAATAGGAATGGGGTTAAAACTAAAAGTTCTTTTGGGTCAAATTTTATTTTTAAGGAATTGATCATAAAATTACTAATTACTATACTTCCCTTTAAAATAATAAAGAGCAAAATATCTCATCAATAATGAAATTAAACTTGCCGAAGCTAATCCAATTAACCCAAAATTGAAATATCCAAAATAACATAAAACAATATTTGTTAATAAAGATGCAATATTTATACAGAGATTTAATTTAAATTTCTTTAATATTAAAAGATATGTCCCAAATAAAGACGAAAATGAGTGGAATAATTTAGCTGCTAATAAAACCAAAAAGAGATAAAATGTATTAGCATATTTATCAAAAAAGGCATTTATCAAAAAGTAATAAACCCCTATCAAAAAAACACTAAAAATAATTGTTAAAAGAAATATTTTTCTATTTAAAATACTAAAGTATAATTTATTCGATTTTAGCGTCTCAATATCTACTTGAACCATGGTAATTGGGATTAATAATAACATTGTGGCTATATTTAATGCAAAACTAAAATCTGCTATTTCTGATTTTGAGTTCTCCGATATCATCTGAATGAGAAAAATATCTGTGTATAAAAACATTAGGTTGGCAAAGTTACTAACAACTAATGTAGAAGAGCTTATTAATAATTTTCTGAACAACCCCCAATATTTTTGGGCTTTAATTTTAACTATTTTCTGATTATAAATCTCGTAAATAATATAAATAATTGCTAAAGGAAGCAAAAAATAAGAAGTTATTACATATGCCTTAGCTGTTATATCAAAATAATAGATGGAAATAAAAAGAATTAGGTAGAAAAAAATAGAAACTATTATTTTATATATAGAAGCATAATTGCTTCCTTTAATAACTAATAAATAGGCTGGAGTTATTCCACCATTAAAAAATAATGCATAAAAAACAAATGGGATAAGCAAAAACAACCAATTAAAGAGACCTAAAATGGGTATAGATAATATAAATATAAAAAGAACAAATAGAACACTCAATAAGAAGAAATATTGTTTACTTTCTCTGCTTTTAGTGTAGCTTATAATAAGTGCCGGAAGCCCAAAAGCAAA
>CAXBHA010000080.1:0-8122 GCA_963974955.1 uncultured Yeosuana sp.
AAGGTATTTTTAATACGATCTCTAACAAGAACCTGGTTAGAAAAATAATGATAGCTTCATTAGGGAAAGCCTTAGGAATTTCCGGAGGAATTATAGCATCAGACATAGACTTTATTGATGCCATAAAAAATGAAATCCTTTTTATTTCGTCATCTTGTGCCAACCCAGCATATTTGGAAGCCTATATCTTATCTCAAGATTTAATTAAAGTACAGCATAAAAAACTTGAAGCGAATTTGGAGTTTTTGTTTAAGGGGCTAAAATTGAAAACAACCTTTAAATTCAGTAAAAACTACCCTGTTATTTACTGTGAAAATGAGGGCGTTTATAATGAGCTATATAAGAATAATATCATTATTGCGAACTTCAAGTACCCAAACTATAAAGGTCTTATGAGTAGAATAGTTATAACCGCAAATCATTCCAAAGGCGATTTAAATAGACTAATGAAAGTTTTAAACACGATATAATAAGGTGCTTTTCAGAAGTTTTTTAAAAACCTCTTCGGCGTTATCCTCTTTTTTACAATGGGATTTTCTGGAAACTTTTAGTTTGGAACCAAAAAGCCTTTTCATATAGCTTCGTAAGGTATTGTATTTAAAACGTTTGCCATATTCAAATTCTACCCAACGCAAAGCATCGTTATAGCCCGACAAAGGGGCTGTACTGTCGTTTAATTTCTGCTCTAAACCTTTATGGGTCTCTGGAGTAACAACCATTCTGCGTTTGCCTCCGTTTGAAATCTTGAGCAGTGCTTTTCATCCCAATCCTGAATAGACTTTAGCCCATCTACGAATACTTGATTCGCTTACATCGTGATTGTGTATGGAACGTTGCGTGGGCTAGAACTAAGTTGGTAAAAGAAAACAAATAGGCAAGAACCAAGCAATTATTTTTACACGGCTTTGTTAGGCAATGTTTTTATTTTTGTAATGTTTTATGTCGTTTAGTTCCGATTCTTTCGTTTCCTTTTCCTCCTCAATGTCATAATCATCTTGGATTCCAAGCCAAAATTTGGCAGAATTTCCAAAATATTTACTCAATCGTAGAGCTGTGTCTGCTGTAATTCGACGGTTTCCTTTTATAATTTTTGAAATTCGGGTTTGTGGAATTTTTAAATCCTTCGAAAGTCGATATGCAGTAATTTCAAGAGGCTCAAGAAATTCGTAATTTAAAATTTCTCCTGGATGTACATTTGCTAACTTTTCCATTTTATTATTTTTTTAGTTATAATCAATTATTTCCACTTTGCTTGCGTTTCCCTTTTCCCAAATGAAGATAATTCCCCATTGTTTGTTAATTCGAATACTATAAAATTCACTTAATTTCCCAGTCAGTTTTTCAAGCCGGTTTGATGGTGGAATTCGCAAATCCGCAATGCTCTGCGAGTTGTTCAGCATTCTCAATTTTCGACGTCCAACATTCTGAATTTCAATCGGCATTTTCTTAACTCGGATTCCGTTCCAAATCTTTTCGGTTTCTTTTGAACCAAAGGATGATATCATATCTTTTTACGTTACTAACGTCAAAGAGTAGGTAAAATATTTGAACTTGCAACGGAATTTCTCAAATGTTGCACAAAGGTATAACGCTAACTCTTTCTGAGTGTTAATTCGTTTTGATTGCTTTAAAAGCAAAAAAAGTAAGCGTGTTTTACCCGATGGGATTTAGCAGATTTGCGAAGACGCTCTAGATCTTCTTTACTTTCTTTTACGATAACTGTTCTTAATAATGCCATACGTAAAAACATGAAAAATATCAGTCAAATGGAAATTTAATTGATATTACAAGTGTTTGTACACTTATGGGAGTGCCTAAATAAAAAAGAGCTCCTTTTGGATTGTCTCCTCGAGGTTTTATGTCTATAAAATATTGATTTTTTAAATGGGGCAAGAAATTATTTCGGTAACTCGCAGCGTGTTTACCATTCCCTTACTTTGAATTGGCATGGCTGCTAAACTAACTAACATATCTCCCTCTTCTAAATATCCCATTTTACAAGCAATATTGTTTACGTCTTCAATGGTTTCATCTGTACTCACATATTTATCGTAATAAAATGCTTTAACCCCCCAAAGTAAACTTAATTGCGTTAATATCCGTTTATTAGATGTAAAAACCAGTATATGAGATAATGGTCTCCAGGCAGAAATTTGAAATGCTGTATACCCGCTATTTGTTAGTGTTGAAATAGCTTTTGCATTAATTTCATTAGCCATGTTCGCTGCGTGATAGCAAATGGATTTTGTTATGTATCGATTGGTTCGAATATGTGGTGGTAATTGTGGCACTTTAATTAATGGGGATCCCTCAACACTTTTTAAGATGTTGGCCATTTGCTTAATTACTTGAACTGGATATTTCCCCACAGAAGTTTCGCCCGATAGCATAACCGCATCTGCACCGTCCATAACAGAGTTTGCAACATCATTAACCTCTGCCCTTGTTGGTGTTAAACTGGAAATCATGGTTTCCATCATTTGTGTTGCTATGATTACTGGTATTCTTGCTTTTTTGGCTCTTAACACCAATTGTTTTTGAATTAACGGAACTTCCTCGGCTGGAATTTCAACACCAAGGTCTCCACGAGCCACCATGATACCATCACAATATGATACAATTTTATCAATATTTTCAACGGCTTCCGGTTTTTCAATTTTAGCGATAATTGGAATTTTTTCAGTACTGTGCTTTTTAATCAAATCCCGCAATTGCATTAAATCTTCTGCATGACGAACAAATGATAACGCTAACCAGTCCACTTTTTGTTTAATCGCAAAAATAGCATCTTCAATATCCTTTTCGGTTAAAGCCGGTTGTGAAATATTAGTGTTTGGTAGATTGACTCCTTTTTTCGATTTTAAAGGCCCCCCTTGTATAACTTTTGCTTTTACCTCATTTTCCTTATTGGTTGAAATCACTTCAAAAATCAATTTTCCATCATCTAACAGAATACGCTCACCGGGTTTTGCGTCTTGTGGAAACCGATCATAAGTCATATACACACGATCCTTGGTGCCTTCAAAACGTTTGCCTGTTGCAAAAATAATTTCATCACCTGGATGAACCACAACATCTTCCCTCATAACGCCTACCCTAAGCTTTGGCCCTTGTAAATCGCCTAAAATAGCAGCATTATATCCATATTCTTCGTTAAGTTCACGTATCATTTTAATACGCTCTGCTACATCAGTATAATCGGCATGCGAAAAATTTATTCTAAATACATCAACGCCTTCATCAAGCATTGCTTTCAAAATTTCTTTGGTGCTAGTTGCTGGCCCTAATGTGGCCACTATTTTGGTTTTCTTTCTTATTGGCATTAGTTGAAAATTAAATTGTCTTTAGATTTTAATAGACTTGCGTCAATAGTGTAAGCTGTTGCGATTTGTGGAATACTTAATATGGTATTAATAATATATTTTTCTTTTGAAGCATTAAACTCATCATCTATTTTCAATAGATAATTTACACTTTTTAATTCAGGTACTAAATTAAATGTTTTTGTTATACTTTGAGAGGCCTCAAAAAACAGTCCTAAATCACTTTTTGTATAATCATTTAATTTACAAACATTTGATACTAAATTCCAAGTTAAAAGTTGTTTGTTGTCCTCCCATTTATAGATAGAGTAAGCGGTTTTTCCACCGTTAAAATCTAAATCAGATTTTTTTCTGATTAAATTTATCCCTAAAAACTTATTGAGAAGATATGCCAAACGATAATCCTCAATGGTGCAATGTATAGCAATTAACGTGCATAATCCTTCTTCAAAAATATCATCAAGAATAAGTTTGTGTACGGCCATAACTTATATAAATCGATGTAAATATAATATTTAAAATATTTAATGAGATAAGTTTTTCTTAATCTTAATAAGAATTACTAACTAAATCGTTGTAGTTTATTCTTAAGTTTTCAATATTATAAAAGTTACCGCGACATTTTACTTTGAAACACAAAAAAGGCTCTCTTTGAAGCTTTTTCTTCTGCTTTTTTCTTTGAAGTAGCTCTTGCTTTTGTAACAACTTTATTGTCCACCGATAATTTTACCGAAAAGTGTCTAACCTCATCATTGCCCGAATCTTCATAAACATTGTAATTGAATGTTTTCTTTTCCTTTTGGCACCATTCAATCAATAAACTCTTATAGCTAATAACCTTGCCTTCTAATTGGGCAATATCAACATAAGGAATTATAACTCGTTTGTAAATAAACTTCTCACAATACTTAAATCCCTTATCCAAAAAAATTGCTCCTACCAGGGCTTCGAATAAATTACCATTAATATTATCACCAAATTGAGCTGATGCTATTTTGCTTTCTATTAGGTTTAGGAGATTTAAGTCTTTTCCAAGTTCATTTAAATGTTCTCTGCTTACTATTTTAGATCGCATTTTTGTTAAATAGCCTTCGTCCCCACTAGGAACTTCTACATATAAATGCGATGCAATAACAGCTCCTAGCATAGCATCGCCCAAAAATTCTAATCGTTCATAATTAATCGCGTTCCCTCCTCTATCTTTTATATTCATAGAACGATGCGTGAAGGCCGTTTTATAAATAACGATCTGCTTGGGTTTAAATCCTAAAATTTTAGTTAATTGTATAAAAAAATCCCCGCTATTTTTAGAACGGGAATTTAATATGTTTCGAATACGTTTCAATCGGATATTAATCTAATCTTTTGAATACTACACATGCATTATGACCGCCAAAACCAAACGTATTACTCATAGCAACTTTAACATCTTTTTTTTGAGCTTTATTCAATGTTAAATTTAATTTAGGATCAATATTTTCATCAACAATAGAATGATTAATTGTGGGGGGCACTATGCCGTGTTCCATTGCTAAGATTACCGAAATGGCCTCTATTGCACCTGCGGCACCTAGTAAATGGCCTGTCATGGACTTTGTTGAATTAATATTTATGTTTTTTGCATGACTACCAAAAACGTCTGAAATTGCTTTAAGTTCGGCTACATCACCTAAAGGTGTAGAGGTCCCATGTGTATTAATATGGTCTACATCTTCTTGGTTTAGTCCAGCATTTGCCAAACAATTTTTCATAACAGCTATAACTCCAATCCCTTCTGGGTGAGGAGCCGTCATGTGGTAAGCATCAGAAGATAAGCCTCCTCCAACAAATTCGGCATAAATTTTTGCGCCTCGTTTTTTAGCATGCTCATATTCTTCTAAAACCAATGCACCAGCACCTTCACCAAGAACAAATCCATCTCTAGATCCATCAAAAGGACGAGAGGCTGTTTCTGGACTTTCATTTCTAGTTGATAAGGCATGCATGGCATTAAAGCCACCCATACCAGCTATAGTAACGGCAGCTTCACTTCCTCCCGTAACTACAACGTCGCAATGCCCCAGGCGTATAGAGTTTAGGGCATCAAACATCGCATTTGCCGAAGACGCACATGCGGATACGGTTGTGTAATTTGGTCCCATAAAGCCATGCTTGATGGAAATGTTTGCTGGAGCAATGTCTGCAATCATTTTAGGAATAAAAAACGGGTTAAATCTTGGAGAGCCATCACCAGCGGCAAAATTTAAGACTTCCTCTTGAAAAGTTTCCAACCCACCTATTCCTGCTCCCCAAATTACCCCAACTCGCAATTTGTTTACTTCATCTAGATTTAGTTTGGCATCTGCAATTGCCTCATCAGCGGCAACCATGGCGTATTGCGCAAATTTATCCATTTTGCGTGCCTCTTTCCTATCAAGAAAATCGGTGGCTTCAAAGTTTTTTAATTCGCAAGCGAATTTTGTTTTAAACTTTTCGGTATCAAAATAGGTTATAGGTGCAGCACCACTTTTACCTCCAATTAAGCCTTCCCAAAATTCGTCTTTGGTATTCCCAATTGGGGTTAAAGCGCCTAATCCTGTAACTACAACTCGCTTTAATTCCATAAAAGTTTTGATTTTATTTTGCAGCCTCTATATATGATATAGCTTGGCCAACAGTAGCGATATTTTCAGCTTGATCATCTGGTATTTGAATATCAAATTCTTTTTCAAATTCCATGATTAATTCAACGGTATCTAATGAGTCCGCTCCTAAATCGTTTGTGAAGCTTGCTTCAGTTACAACTTCGTTCTCATCAACTCCCAATTTGTCCACAATAATCGCTTTTACTCTTGATGCAATGTCTGACATAATCTTTTAATTTAAGGTTTTAATTAGTTGGCAAAAATAAAAAACTTTATTTTTAAAACACGACTTTAGTTTAAAAATGTGTTTGTAATTTACCAAATTACTTTTAAGTATTTGTTATTTAACTTCTAATTGTTAATAATTATTCTTTTTTTTGCTGGAATATTTATAACATTGTTATCTGTTTTTATGAAACGTATTGTGATTTTTGCTTCCGGATCTGGTACTAATGCCGAAAATTTAATCAAGTTTTTTCTCAACAGCGATAATGTTTCTGTTATTCAAGTGCTTACAAATAATCCGCGCGCCAAAGTTATTGAACGTTGCAACAGCCTTAAAATTAGCTGCCTATCATTTAACAGAACAGCATTTTATAGTACCAACCATGTATTGGATATTTTAAAAAACAATAATCCCGATTTAATAGTACTTGCTGGATTTCTATGGAAATTTCCTGAAACAATTTTAAATGCTTTTCCAAATAAAATAATAAATATCCATCCAGCATTATTGCCAAAGTACGGTGGTAAGGGCATGTATGGTATGCATGTGCATGAGGCTGTAATACTAAATAAAGATGCTGAAACGGGTATCACCATTCATTATGTGAACGAACATTATGACGAAGGCGCTATTGTTTTTCAAGAAACATGCGACGTTTTAAAAACAGATTCTGCCAATGATGTTGCAGCTAAAATCCATGAATTGGAGATGGAGCATTTTCCGATAGTTGTTGAAAAGATTTTAAATGCTTAAGCTATTCGCTTTCGCGGAAACTATAGATGAGCAAAAAGAAACAAAAATATTATACCGTTTGGAAAGGTCATCATACAGGTGTTTTTGAAAATTGGAATGATTGCAAAGCACAAACAACGAACTTTGAAGGTGCACAATACAAATCTTTCGAAAGTTTTGATGCTGCAAAACAAGCTTTAAAAGGAAATTATAAAGATTATATAGGAAAATCGAAACCATTTAAAAGCGAGCTGTCTGCCGAACAACTTAAAAAAATTGGCCAGCCCAATTATAACTCCATTTGTGTAGATGCTGCTTCTAGCGGAAATCCAGGAAAAATGGAATACCGGGGGGTGGACACCAAAACAAAAAAACAATTATTTCTTCAAGGACCTTTTGCAGAAGGCACGAATAACATTGGGGAATTTTTAGCTATTGTTCACGGATTGGCACTTCTTAAAAAACACAACAGTGATAAAATCATCTATACCGACTCAAAGACGGCCATTAGTTGGGTAAAAAAGAAAACATGCAATACCAAATTAGAACGTAACACTAAAAACAAACTCCTTTTTGAATTGGTTGATCGAGCCGTTCATTGGCTTAAAACCAACTCTTACAAAACGGTTATTGTAAAATGGGAAACCAAAGCTTGGGGAGAAATCCCTGCGGATTTTGGAAGGAAATGAGACTTATTGTTTTATGGTTTCCTTTTTAATTTTCGGGTTTCTATAGTTATTCCAAAAATATTCAATCTCAACAATATCCTTATCCAACTCTCGATAAAACATACTGGTATGCTTTGTTATTACGGCTTCTCAACTTTCTCTATCAAAAATCGAAACTTTAAATAATTCAGGATTTTTTTCAGTTACAGCTTCAACCAATTCAATAAAATTATTGGCTTCTTTAACTGTCCATGTTTCTAATAGATAATCTATAGTTTCATTAAAAGAATCTTCAGCTTGCTTTGTCCACACTAGTCGCACTTACTTTTTTTTAGCAGCATTAATAACATCCTTATTGGATTTAACCAACCCTTGTTCACTTTGAGACCTGCTTAAGATTAATGCTTTTCCAATTTCTAAAGCTTTAGGTTCTTCAAAAATGTTATTTGCCATTTCATTTAAAACAACTTCTTTTCGTTTTTTATTTAACCGCATAACCGCATAACCGCATAACCGCATAACCGCATAACCGCATAACCGCATAACCGC
>CAXBHA010000081.1:0-8063 GCA_963974955.1 uncultured Yeosuana sp.
CGTTCCAACCCAGTAACTTATATTAAAGCATACGATGATATTAGATCCTTATATTCAAATCAAAAACTAAGTGCCATTAGAGGTTTTCAAGCAAAACACTTTTCATTTAACGTAGATGGCGGACGTTGTGAGACTTGCAAAGGCGATGGTGAAGTAACCATTGAAATGCAATTTATGGCCGATGTACATTTAGAATGTGAGACTTGTAAAGGAAAGCGCTTTAAAAAAGAAGTTCTGGAAGTAACCTTTGCGGACAAAAATATTGATGCCCTTTTAAATATGACCATTGATGATGCCATTCTGTTTTTTGAGGCAAATAAACAATCTAAAATAAAATCGAAACTACAACCATTACAAGATGTTGGGTTAGGCTACGTGACCCTTGGACAAAGCTCTTCCACTCTTTCTGGAGGAGAAGCACAACGTATCAAGTTGGCCTCTTTTTTAGGAAAAGGAAACAACAAAGAGAAAGCGCTCTTTATTTTTGATGAACCTACCACAGGCTTGCACTTTCACGACATTAAAAAACTTTTAAGATCATTTAATGCCTTGATTGAAAAAGGTCATTCCATCATTGTTGTAGAACATAATCTTGAACTCATTAAGTGTGCCGATTATATAATTGACCTAGGTCCCGAAGGTGGTCAAAATGGCGGCCATATCGTAGCTGCTGGAACACCTGAGATAATAGCAAATACTTCGTCTTCGATTACAGGTAACTATTTAAAAGAAAAGCTTATAACTTCTTAGTTTAAAATATTATTGGTTTTTGTTGAATCAGTAAAGCATAAAAGCTGTGATTCCAATAATTAAAACGGCCAATGGAATTACAAAACTTAAATACATAAATGAAATTATTCCGCTTTTAATAAGGCTTAAAAGATAGCCTTGTTTGTAAAAATTTTTAACTGCTAACCAGAGATATAAAAAAGTTGAAATAATAATCAATCCCAACAAAAATATGGGTATTTTCCACATTAGATTTATCAATATCAAAATACTAAACACCATAAATAAAAAGGAAAAGAAATAAAATGCAAACACTAAATGGTGTGAAAAACTGCCTTTTCTAAAATAAAACAGCTTCAATAATAAGGCAAAAATAGGCAACAAAATAAACATAGCAATTGGAATAGTGTCGTAAAATGCTTGTAAAATTGAACCTCCATTTCGCTGCTTGTAAAATTTTAGAGCTTGACTATATAGTTTTCGTGTAAAGGCTCCTGCCTCCTCGTTTAGTCCCATAACTTTATAGACCTCGCTATCGGTTGCATTTATAGCAATTAAAGAATCTATCTTTTTCTCACTAAAATTAAAACTTGAATTTACAATGGGTTTCTTGTTTTTTGACTTTATAATTGAATCTAATTCTTTATAATCTATCCCAATATTGACCTTATTGTCTTTCAAAGGTTTTAAAAGCTCATCCGTTTGAACAGAATCCAATAAAGGTTTGATTTGAATAGAATCTATAATAGCTTCAGTTTTATCAAACCCCTTTTTAAGTGCGGTATCAAATTTTTGAGTAGACTCTCTAGTGATAACAGAAAACAAAAAGAAAAATACAACTGAAATAAACAAATACATTTGGGCAGGATGCAAATACAATAAACGCTTCCCTTCAATAAACTTATTGGCCAAATACCCTGGCTTAAACATGAGTGGGATGTAACTCTTAAAAAAGCGTGCATCAAAAGAAAAATAATTACTTATCGTATTATAAAATAAAATACCTAAAGTAAGTTCGTCATTTGATTTTTGACCACAGTGTGGGCAAAATTGAAAACTGGAATCATACTTATTTTCACAATTTTTACAAGTCACAATATTGTTTTCCATAAAATGATCTCTTCAGTTATAAAATTATAAATCTATAATGTCATAATTCTTGTATTAAACACTTACCCCGAATAAATACCCAACAATGGCTGTAAGTCCCATAGCAACTGTGCCCCAAAACACAATTCTAATAATAGCTTTAAACACACTGGACCCACCTGTTTTTGCCGCAATGACACCTAATATGGCAAGAAAAAACATAGCTGAACTATAAAGGTAATATTCCATATTGTTTAAAGGGGAAAAAATAGTTGCCAAAAGCGGAAGAATACCCCCGACCGTAAAAGCAGAACCAGAGGCAAAAGCCGCTTGCATTGGTTTTGCTTGACTAATTTCATTAATCCCTAACTCATCCCGTATATGTGTTCCCAAGGCATCATGATCGGTAAATTCCTTGGCTACCAATAAAGCCGTTTCCTTTTTTAAACCTCGCTTTTCATAAATTTTCGCCAACATCATCAATTCGAGATCTGGCATATCTTTTAATTCTTCTTTTTCCCGCTCTATATCCGCTTTTTCAATGTCTGTTTGAGAACTCACAGAAACATATTTGCCAGCTGCCATGGACAACGCACCAGCAACCAATCCAGCTAATGTTGCCAATACTATAGGATTTCTTAAATCGCTAGCTGCGGCAACTCCAATGGCAATACTAGCTGTTGATAAAATACCATCGTTAGCGCCAAGAACAGCGGCTCGCAGCCAATTACTTCGGTGTATATAATGATTATCTAAATAATTCTCTGTATTAGTAATGTTCTCCATCATTTTTCGGTTTAATGTTCTTCTTGCCTATTATTTGGCTAACCCATAATTGTCCAAGCATATACAAAGTTCCGTTATACAAAATTAATCAATTTTAATGAATAACATAGCTTGGCTATGCTTGCTTGTAAAAAACCCATTAATTAAGTTACCCAATGTTTTCAAGGGTTTTGAATAAAATGTTTTTTTTGGCACACTGTTTGTAATTACTAAACTGTACAACAATTAAAACTTACAATTATGAAAAAGTTTATATTTTTATTAGCAGGTTTAGTCTTTACAGGATTAACAGCTTCAGCAGCAACATCCAACACAACTTTCGTCAATGTTAATGCAGCAACTTATATTAACGGCTATGGAAATTCTTTCATTTTTGTAGAAGGTGGTATTGAATTTTCTGTGTTTCGTGATGGACAATTTGATTTTAACATTTTAGGAAACCAGTTAGATGGTGGCGTATCTGTTAGATCGTCCAACATAAATTTTAGTTTTAACTCTGGTTACAACTATAATCCGTATGTACAATATGATGAATATGGTGCTATTATTCAAATTGAAAACACACCCATTTATTATGATTATTATGGGCGCATTAGTCGGGCTGGAAATGTGAACATATATTATAATAATTATGGCTATATATCTAGAGTAGGTGGCTTATATGTTCATTATAATAATTACAATGTGTTTTCGCACTTTACTGGTTATATTAATCTTTATAACAGACATTACGTATACAGACCATGGCACAATTATTATAGAATTCCATCGAGAGACTATTCGGTAGTGTACAATAGACCTTACAGACAACATTATAAACCTGTTCGTTACACATATACTAGACCTTATTATGATAACTATAGAAGAAGAACAGCTGTTGCCAGTAGACGCGGAAATACTGTGGAAAGAAATAGAAGCTATGCAACTGCAAATGTAGGTAATGGGAATGTAAGAAGAAGTAATTCTCAACAAAGAATTAACACGAACAACAAAAGAGACTATGCAAGTATTGATAACAGCAGACGAAACGCTCGAAATAATGATACACATCGAGAACTTTCAAAACGAGACAATGCTACTATAAATAGAAATAATTCTCAAGTCTCTAACAATAGAAGGTCTAATAAAACCGTTACAAATGGAACAAGACCTGAATTTAAGACCGCGCGAAGCCATGATGTTGTGAAGCAAAGGAAAAATTCAATTTCAAAAAAACCAAACATATCAAATTCGCGTACATACAATAAAACAAGTAATACCAGAAGCGCTCAAAAAGCATCTCGAAATACAACAAGCAATAAGCAAGTTAGAAAAGCAACTAACTCCCGCCCAGTACAAAGCAGTAGTCGAGTTGCAAAAAGCAAAAGCAATTCTGACAATAATATTACAAGATCGGAAACTTCAAGAAGACGATCATAACAATTTTGGTTGGTTAGTTGGAAAGCCCTGCGATATGTTTGCCTCAAAGCAACATCGTAGGGTTTTCTTTTTAACTATATATTCGTTTTAGAATCCTGTTAATAATTGAAGTTATATCTTCTGAAAAATTATAATAATATACCGTATAGCCATAAAAAACAGTAACAAGCACGGTCTTTAATGCAATGTTTATAATGGCATGAAAAGGAAATTCCCAGAAATAAAACAATCCTACACAAACCAATATAAGTATAAGTGTTTTTAGTGTGGCCAGCGTAAAAGGCAACATATTAAAAGCGTACTTCACAAATAGGACCTTGGCTATATTATAGACCAATACGGCAATAAAAGTCGCTAGTGCAGATCCATTAATACCAAATATTGGAATAAATATCATATTCAATCCAACGGTAGCTATAACTAAAAAAACACCTAGAAACAACACCATTATATAGTAATCACTATTAAACAAAATAGCATTGTTGCTTCCTAGAAGATTATCAATAACTTTCGCTATCCCAATCAAAATAACTATTAATAAACCACCACTGAATTTAGCTGGAATAAGTAAATATAATTCATTGATGTTCAATATAATCAACAGAAAAATAAATCCACTAATAATAAATAAATTCAAAGAGCTTTTTTGATACAACGCGAGTAATTCAACCTTGTTTTTTTCATTTAATAGTTTTGCTGTTAACGGACTGATAATTTGATGCAGCGATCGTAATGGAACGCCTATAACACTGGCAATATAAATAGCAACACCATAATAAGCCACTTTTTCAATGTCAACATAATAACCTAGCATAAACTTATCAATTTCTAAAATTAGGTTTGCTACCGAACCTGCAATGATTATTAAAGCAGTATATTTTAAAACATTGGGCAAGTATTTAAACTTATTAAATTTTATGACAGGATGCCTAAGATTAAAGGCGTATACAGCCATAATCAACATACGTAGAAAGTAAACGCCAACAATTCCAATAATTAATTGATGTACATTTAAATAGCCAAAATACAAAGCAAAAAGTAAAATAGTCGTACATAATCGATGAAAGACCTCTTTCATAAAATTACCTAGCACGCTTTGAAACTGCACCCTGCTCCAGGCATAAAACACTTCAAAATAGGCGAACGCAATGGCCGATAAATAAATAAGCCATACATACTCTTTAATAATTGGATTTTTTTGTGATAACCAGGTGCTAATAGCCTCAAAAGCCAAATTCCCAATGAGTCCAATTGGAATTATAATTACCAGAGGCAAAAACAACATTAAAGTCAAAAAACTGTTTTGAGATTGACGTGTTTTAAATAAAGAATAAAATTTAATAAGGGTGTTATTGGTTCCAAAAGCCATTAATGGCATCATAATATTAGCCGTAGAGAGCATGAAGGTTATTAAGCCAAAATAGGTGTCGCTTATAAAATTGGTGAATAAAAACAAAACATTAATAGCGCCAATGGCAAAACCTAAATACGTGGTAACTGTGTTTTTTATAGATTGCGAAACGACTAGACCCATTAAATACTTAAAATTTGAACATTTAAAGAATTAATTAAAAAGTAAATAATTACCAAATATAACAGTATTTACGGAAATCTTGAGCATCAGTTTCATTAATTCAATAGCACTTACCCGCCCTTTTTCTTTTATGAACTCCCTTGGTGTATTATCTCCAATTTCATAAACCAAGGCTTCCATGCCATGAGAAACATAAAAATAATTACGTGATATAATGGCTGGTATCATTTTATCACTTGGTTGAATATTTGGATTATAATCATGAATTTCCTTCTTAATATTATCCAACCATTCGGGCACTAATCCAGGCATATTGCCTTTTAAACTATCGGCTATGGTATAATAAATATCGTCCCAAGTAGAATGAAAATCAATCCCGAAATAGAATTTGCCATTGGTTTCTTTTTCTTTATTTTTTATAAACTCGCTTACCGCCAATGTTTCCGGTTGGTTAAAAAAAGTCCAATCCCTGTTCAAATCAATGCCCCCAGAATTGTGCCTCCAATACCCATTATCAACTCCGTCTGGGTTCATTAAAGGAACGACATAGGTTGTGAATTTTTTTCTGAACTTTCTTGCAAGCTTTAAATCTGAGCATATGGTTTCAACAAAGGCTTTCATTGCCAAATACCCTGTTACCTCTGGTGGGTGCTGTCGAGATATAACCATGAGCATCCTTTTTGATTTTTTCTTGCCAATACTTAAAGCGGTCAATGGTCTTCCCTCTTTGCTTTTACCAATTTGCCAATTTGAAATGAATGTTTTTTTTGATATATCTTCTACCCACTTTTCAACGTGCTTTGAAGTTTGAAGTTCCTGTGCACTTACCCATAAAGTATCAGAATCAACACTTAATTTCATTCTAACTTTTAATGGTTGTGAATCTGGATCAAAGCTTTTGTTTCCTTTTTCGTATTCCACATAATCTGTAGAGTCTATTGAAGTCCAGTTCAATCCATCCTTGCTTAATTTAGGATAATATCTGTGCCTATAGCCTTCACTATATGTAAGGGTCACATAAATTTGTTTTTTCTGTTTGGACCATATCTTAAAGGCATACCAAGGGCTGGTATTTATTGGTGTGTTTTCAGGAGTTATTAGTACGGTATAGGAACTGTCATTATCCCTTTCTATACCATTTAATCGCCCTCCTTCAAAATTATTGGAAAAATAAACTCCGTCCGTTTCAAAATGAAATGTTCCTTTCCATTGTTTTTCCACTGGTTTTGAAATTGTTACAATTTGTTTTATGGGGCCTTGCCCTTTAAAAACAGGTTTTTGGGCATAGATACTCAATGCACATAGCAGAGTTAAAATCAAGGATAATTTTTTCATAGTAATTTTGTTAATGTGTTAATTTATTTTCAAGTTTTTTAAAATACAATCTAGTGGCTTGCATGACTTTAGGAGCCAATATAATTGCTGATACCATTGTAGGGATTGCCATAAGGGCAAAGCTTATATCAATTAAACTTATGATGCCTTTCATTGAAGATATGGCACCTAGGATAATACTAACGATATAGATATAATTATAAGAATTCTTAAATTTTGCCCCTAACAAAAACGAGATACATTTTGAACCATAATAAGAATACGTAAATAATGAAGTAAGAGCAAAAATTGATACGATAAATACAAACAAATAGGATCCGTAATTCGGTATGGTCTGTATAAAAGCATGCAATGTAATGGACACTCCTTCTATATCTGGTAGTAGCCAACTATTGGTTACAAGAATTGCCAAAGCTGTTAAGGTGCAGACAATAATGGTATCTATAAAAGGCCCTAACATTGCTATTAAGCCTTCTCTTACAGGCTCTTGATTTCTTGATGCTCCATGGGCCATTGGCGCAGTACCAATACCTGCCTCGTTTGAAAACGCCGCTCTTCTCACCCCAATAATAATGATACTTCCAATACTTCCGCCTAAAACGGCATTCCCTGTAAAGGCATCTCGAAAAATAAGAAAGAATGAAGGAACAATAGCTGTGTAATTTACTATTAATATATAGCTAACAGACAAGAAATATAATATGACCATAGCGGGTACAAGCCTTGAGGCAAAACTTGCAATTCTCTTTATGCCTCCCAAAATTACCACAGAAACAAACACACTTATTATAATGCCAAAAATGAGTGTTGACATCATGGATTCTTGATATCCCATAGTAGGAAGCAAAATATCATTTAGTACCTGTGTTAATTGGTTGGCAGTAAAAATGGGTAGAGAACCTATAAGTCCAGCTATCGAAAAAAATATTGCAAGGGGTTTCCATTTTTTTCCCAGCCCTTCAGTAATGACATACATTGGACCGCCTTGTATTTCTCCCAAACTGTCTTTACCACGATACATTACAGCCAAAGAGCAGGTAAAATATTTTGTTGTCATACCAATAATGGCACTTATCCACATCCAAAACAAGGCACCAGGGCCTCCCGTTGTGATTGCAATGGCAACACCAGCTATATTGCCCATACCTATTGTTGAGGAAAGTGCTGTAGA
>CAXBHA010000082.1:0-7919 GCA_963974955.1 uncultured Yeosuana sp.
CTATTATTGAAGCGATACTATTTATCTTGGTTTAATCTTGTTTGTTGTTCCAATGCGTCCCAAAACTCATAGGCACGACGTAAATGTGGAATAACAATCGTGCCACCGACTAATGTGGCAATACCCAAAGCTTCAACAATTTGATCTTTAGTTAAGCCTAATTTATAACTCGTTTCTAAATGATATTTTATACAGTCATCACATCTCAATACGGCAGAAGCCACCAACCCCAATAACTCCTTTGTTTTGGTGTCGAGCGCACCATCAGTATAGGCGTTGGTGTCTAAATTGAAAATACGCTTGATAATCTTATTGTTATCAGCTAAAATTTTATCATTCATTTTAGAACGATACTCATCAAATCAGTAACTAAATCAGACATTTTTTTTCTCTCTTCTTTTTTGATTTCTAATAACAATTCTTGAAATTAAAATACTTATTTCATACAGAATAAGAATAGGAATTGCAACGATCACTTGACTTGCAATATCTGGCGGTGTAATTATCGCAGAAACAACCAATACCAATATAAGGGCATATTTCCTGTAAGTTTTTAAGAATTTGGGGGTAACAAGACCAATTTTGGTTAAAAAGTAAATTACTATAGGTAATTCAAAGACTAAACCAGAAGCTAAAACAGAAGCTCTTATAAGTCCAATATAACTACTTAAATCAAAATCATTATGAACCTCAGTACTTACTTGATAGGTGCCTAAAAAATTAATTGATAATGGACTAATTACATAATATCCAAATAATACCCCTATAAAAAACAGTAAGGAAGAAACAATAATAAACCCTCTAGAATGTTTCCTTTCATTTTCGCGTAGTCCTGGACTTATAAATTTCCATAATTGATACAGCACGTAGGGGAAGGCAACAACAAATCCAGCTGTTATCGCGGTCCAAATATGAGCAGAAAATTGACCGGACATGGTTCTGCTTTGTATTTCAAACGGGAGCTCAGTAAAACAAAAGCTCTCCATACCTATATATTTTGAAGCTTTACACAATAATTTGTAGGTAACAAAATCTGCTTTTGAAGGGCCGAAAATCAGCACATCAAAAATAAATCCTTTCGCTAAAAATGCTGCCGTGGCTGCTATTATAATGGCAGTAACTGATTTTATCAAATGCCATCTTAAATCCTCGAGATGGTCTAAAAATGACATCTCGTTTATATTTTTTTTTGCCATTATATAATACCTTCTTTAATGAGGTCGTGCACATGCACCACCCCAGCATATTTTCCATCTTCTTCTACTAAAAGTTGTGAGATGCCATGAGTTTCCATAAGCTCCATGGCATCGATGGCCATTGCATTTATGTCAATTCGCTTTGGGTTTGCACTCATGATGTCTCTAGCGCTAAGTGTGGAAATATTATCTACTTTACTTAACATTCTTCGTAAATCGCCGTCTGTTATGATTCCAATAATCGTATCATTTTCAACGACAGCTGCTACTCCAAGCATTTTTTCTGTAATTTCAACAATTACTTCTTTAATAGAAGAGCTGGCCGTAATTTGAGGTTTTTGATTTACCGTTGATATATCACTAACTCTTAAATACAATTTTTTCCCTAATGCTCCACCAGGATGATATTTAGCAAAATCTTTACTTGAGAATCCACGCAACTCCAACAAGCATACTGCTAGTGCATCGCCAATTACCAATTGAGCCGTTGTGCTTGTAGTAGGCGCCAGATTGTTTGGGCAAGCTTCTTTTTCAACAAAAGCATTAAGAACATAATTAACTTGCTGTCCCAAATATGAATCTTTATTGCCTGTAATGGCAATCATTTTGTTTTTTGCACTCTTAATAAATGGAATCAGAACTTTTATTTCGGGAGTATTTCCACTTTTTGATATGAAAATAACCACATCATCTTCAAGAATAAGTCCTAAATCACCATGTATGGCATCTGCAGCGTGCATAAAAATAGCTGGGGTCCCTGTAGAATTTAAAGTGGCTACGATCTTGGTAGCAATAATGGCGCTTTTTCCAATTCCTGTAACAATAACGCGTCCTTTAGAGTTGTATATTAGGTTTACTGCATTAGCGAAATCATCAGTAACTAATTCAGACAAATTTAAAATAGCCTGACTTTGCATTTCAATAGATTGCTTTGCTGTATCAATAATAGAATTTTTGCTTTTCAAAATTTAATATTTTTTTGAGTGATGCTTTTAAAGATTTTACTATCTTTAATGATAGTCAAATTAAGATTTATTTTAAAATGATTTGGGTACAAAACTAACGAAAAAAAAGAGGGTTCTCTAAATTCACAACTAAATTAATTGGTAGTAATTGAATGTTTGGTGTGTTTTTATTTGTGTAATTTAATTTTTAATATAATTCATGTCGACAACAAAAAGTGACTTGCATGCAGCGCTAAAAAAATATTTTGGGTTTAATAAATTTATGGGTCTACAAGAAGGTGTTGTGGAGAGTATCTTATCAAAAAACCACACCTTCGTAATTATGCCAACAGGAGGCGGAAAGTCGCTATGTTACCAGCTTCCAGCGCTTATGCAAGAAGGTACAGCCATTGTAGTATCTCCATTAATTGCCTTAATGAAAAATCAAGTTGATGCCATACGTGGAATTTCAAATGAAGAAGGTGTCGCTCATGTTTTAAATTCTTCATTAAATAAAACAGAAGTAAAACAGGTTAAGGAAGATATTGTCAATGGTATAACAAAACTTTTATATGTTGCACCAGAATCTTTAACAAAGGAGGAAAATGTAGAATTTTTACGTTCGGTAAAAATCTCGTTTATGGCAGTTGATGAGGCTCATTGTATTAGTGAATGGGGTCATGACTTTAGGCCAGAATACAGAAACTTACGACATATAATTTCTCGTATTGGTGATAATATACCCATTATAGCTTTAACGGCCACGGCAACACCAAAAGTTCAGGAAGACGTTATTAAAAATTTAAATATTGGCGGTGCTAACACGTTTAAAGCGTCATTTAACAGACCTAATTTGTATTATGAAGTCCGCCCAAAAATGAAAGGCGTTGATGGTGATATTATTCGATTTGTAAAACAGAATCATGGAAAATCGGGCATTGTATATTGTTTAAGCAGAAAACGTGTTGAAGAACTTTCACAAGTATTACAAGTAAATGGTGTAAAAGCAGTGCCTTATCATGCTGGGTTGGATGCTAAAACCAGAACAAGTCATCAGGATAAATTTCTTATGGAAGATGTCGATGTGGTTGTTGCCACAATTGCTTTTGGAATGGGTATCGATAAACCAGATGTGCGTTTCGTTGTTCATCATGATATTCCAAAAAGTATTGAAAGTTATTACCAAGAAACCGGTAGAGCCGGACGTGATGGCGGCGAAGGCCATTGTTTAGCATTTTACGCCTATAAAGATATTGAGAAATTAGAGAAGTTTATGTCTGGTAAACCCGTTGCTGAACAAGAAATAGGACAGGCTTTATTACAGGAAGTCGTTGCATTTGCCGAAACATCTATTTCAAGACGAAAATTTATTTTGCACTATTTTGGTGAAGAGTTTGATAATGAAACCGGGGAAGGTGGTGATATGGATGATAATGTGCGGTTCCCAAAAAAACAGGTAGAAGCCAAAGAGAATGTGAAGCTACTTATTGAGACGGTACAAGACACCAATGAAAAATATAAATCAAAAGATTTGGTAAATGTTATAATTGGTAAGGAAAATGCGCTTATTAAATCCCATAAAACAGATGAGCAGGCCTATTTTGGAAAAGGCAGTCATCAAGATAATAAATATTGGATGGCACTGCTAAGACAGGTCTTAGTCGCTGGGTATCTTAAAAAAGATATTGAAACCTATGGCGTTATTAAATTAGATGAATCAGGCAAGGATTTTATAAAAAGCCCATTTTCATTTATGATGACAGAAGATCATATTTTTGATGAAAGCTCGGACGATGCTAATATTATTACATCTGCCAAAGGTGGCGGTGCCTCTGCCGATGAAGTGTTGATGGGAATGCTTAAAGATTTGCGAAGGATTAATGCTAAAAAATTAGGAGTACCACCTTTTGTTGTGTTTCAGGATCCGTCTTTAGAGGATATGGCTTTAAAATACCCTATTACTATGTCCGAACTTGCCAATGTTCATGGAGTAGGTGACGGAAAAGCAAAAAAATATGGTAAAGATTTTATTGAATTAATTTCTAAATATGTTGAAGAAAATGATATTATTCGTCCAGATGATTTAGTAGTTAAATCTACAGGAAGCAATTCAGCTATCAAACTTTACATTATTCAAAATATAGACAGGAAATTACCACTTGATGATATTGCGTCATCGAAAGGCATGTCGATGACCGATTTTATTAAGGAAATGGAGGCTATTGTATATTCAGGAACCAAGTTAAATATCACTTATTGGATCGACGAGATTTTAGACGAAGACCAGCAAGAAGAAATTCATGATTACTTTATGGATTCAAAAACAGATAATATTGACACGGCTATTAATGAGTTTGATGGAGACTACGATGACCAAGAACTTCGATTATATCGTATTAAATTTATAAGTGAAGTTGCAAATTAAAACACGAACTACTAACTTTTGACTTCTTATTTTAACTTTGTTTGCTATCTTTGCATCTTTAATAAAAATATAGAGTAATGCAAGACGGATTATACGCAAAATTTAAAACAAGTAAAGGAGAAATTTTAGTGGCTTTAGAATATAAAAAAACCCCAGGAACGGTTGGGAATTTTGTGTCTTTAGCTGAAGGGAATTTAGAAAATTCTGCAAAACCTCAAGGGACACCTTATTATGATGGTTTAAAATTTCATCGAGTTATTCCAGATTTTATGGTTCAAGGGGGATGTCCTCAAGGGACAGGATCGGGAAATCCAGGGTATAAATTTGATGACGAGTTTCATGTAGACTTAAAACACGACGGTCCAGGCGTTTTATCTATGGCCAATGCTGGTCCTGGAACCAATGGAAGTCAATTTTTTATTACGCATGTAGCAACACCATGGTTAGATAATCTTCATACGGTTTTTGGAAAAGTTGTTGAAGGGCAGGATGTTGTTGATGCCATTGTTCAAGGCGACAAAATTGAAAGTTTAGAAATTATTAGAGAAGGCGCTGAAGCTGAAGCTTATAATTCAATAGAAGCATTTAGAACGTTTGAAGGATCCAGAGAAAAAAAACAAGCCGAAGCTAAAAAAGTAGCACAGGCTGAATTGGATAAATTAGCCAAAGGATTTCTTGAAACAAAAAGCGGATTACGTTATCAAATCATTCAAAAAGGAGACGGAAAGAAAGCAGAAAAAGGAAAGATGGTTTCTGTTCATTATAAAGGTCAATTAGCTGATGGAACGGTGTTCGATTCTTCTTATAAACGACATGAACCTATAGATTTTGAAGTCGGGGTAGGACAGGTCATTTCAGGATGGGACGAAGGTATTTTACTGTTAAAAGTAGGAGATAAAGCACGGTTTGTAATTCCTAGTGAATTAGGCTACGGAAGCGCAGGTGCAGGTGGTGTTATTCCTCCAAATGCAACATTGATTTTTGACGTTGAGTTAATGGGTGCAAAATAAGGGACAAAATAATAAAATTAAAAAACGGAGGCCGACTCAAGTTGTGAGACGGCCTCTTTCTTAACAAACTAATAGTAGATTTGGGGCTCTACCAACACTAACAAAAATTAAACGAACTCATTTTATTAATACTTTTTTGGACTGGATTCCAAATTCGGTTTTTATGTTCAAAATATATATGCCACTTTTTATTTGTGCTGCACCATACTGTAGATAATTTTCAGTACTATTTGGCTTAAATTTAAAGATGGATTGCCCTAAAACGTTGTATAGCTCTACAGACCTTATTAATTTAGAAACAGGGTTTTGAATAATAATACTCTGTTTTTCATTGGAATAAAAAGTTTCTATTGGACCTTCATTACTAACATCATTTATAGTTAAGGTCTTTGCAGTAGCAAAGGTAATTTCAAAACGGTTTAGATAATCACCAGCTAAAAGGAATACGTCATAATTACTCTGTTTTAAATTGTGATGGATATTTAATTCTTTATCGTGCACAAATATGTTTAAGTTGTCTGGAGTATTTTCAAGTTTATCGATAGTTATGCTGCTCAATCCGTCATTTTTATTGTGAATACCAATAGGCAATATCGTTTGATCATTAATCTGGTTAGTGGCTTGAATAACATATTTATCAGTATCAATTAACCAATACATATCATCCATTTGTTTATCAATACTTAAGGCATCATAACCCCAATCATAGCCAGAAGTTGTTAATGGATCAACTGTTACCAGCAGTTGTCGATGAATTTGATTTTCAGAATTGTATCCCAATCTCAATTTTAGTCGTACATCATTGTTAGGTACTGCAGCATTTTTGGTATTCGCCGATTTTATGAAAAGTGAGTTGGTACCATCCTCCGTTTGAAATACGCGCTGACCATTGTTAAATTTAATGTTACCATCAATTTCGGCCACCACAAAAAATCCTTGAGCAACCGGGATATAGCGTCCAGGTGTTTTATCAGTCGTTTTCCCTGTTAAAAGATTAAGATTATTAGTTCCTTTAGATGCTGGAGGCACACCGCCAGCTAATGAGTATGTAGCATAACCACCTTGATATTCTGATATAATATGAGAGCCACCACTCCAGTGTTCCCAAAAGTACAATGTACCTGTTGTGGACTTTGAACCGGCTTTAACTCCTAAAACATTGCTATTATCTAAAATAAATTGATTAGAATCGATTGCAGACGGGTAGGGGTTACCAACCAAGTAATCATTTCCTGCATTAACAGCTATATTAATATCACCGTTGTTCGGTTTACCCTTAAGCACATAATTTTGATATTGGTAAAAAGAGCCAGTTCCAGGACCTTTCATTGTGAATCCTTCTCCTGGTTTTAAAGTTCCTGTACTTCTTACATGCTGCCAAGATGAAAAATTATTATTGAGCCTATTATTAAATTTCCAAATCCAATAATCCGCAATACCTAATGGAGATGCTGTACCGTTGTAACCAGAGGTTAAAAACGATACGTCTTTAAAAATATCCGGTAGTTTGTAGCTGTTATTATTTGTTGTATTATTGGGACTCCCTACTGGTGATGACCAATAATTATAGGTATAAGTATCGGCCGTCCCTTGTTGATTCTTTACTAATACTCCAGAACTCTTAGGATCTAAATAACTATCTAAACCCTGGATTAATTGAGAGTCGCCTTTTAAGTCAATTATATTATCTATTTTTAAATACCTAGTAATTTCTAAACTATAATCGGCATTAATAGATAGTGTTTCATTACTGTTTTTTAAACTTAATAGTTTTAAATTTCTATTCACAAATACATTATCTTTTGTTTCCACAATATTCCAATCAATGGGGGTTGAACCATCAATCCCCATAGCATTTGGGATGCTACAAACAGCCCCATTTTCCCATGTTGTACTTATATCCCAATCTATGGCTGTGTCAGAATTTACATCAATGGTAACATAAGGCAAGGGGGCGGATTGTGTTTGCATTGAATTAATATTTTTACCAACTCCATTTAAATTATGTCCAGATTTATCCGTCGCTAGGTTATCATTCATTGGGTAATACCCAATTAAATTAGACCATGCTAATCCACTAGAAATGTCTAATTGAGTAACTTTCCCTTTTATGATAGCGCCGTTTTGCTCAATTTCTTGATTCATCATGTCATGAATTTGTTTCTCGGTTAAAGCGATATTCCATAGCCTGACTTCATCTATATAACCATTAAAATAATTTTTTGGTGTATTTGGTGTATCGCTATCATAAGAAGCTCCAATTAAAAACGGTTCTGTTCCTCCTAAGGGTGTATTGGAGATTGCAACTTCATTGACATGTAATCCATCGATATATAGTTTTACC
>CAXBHA010000083.1:0-7894 GCA_963974955.1 uncultured Yeosuana sp.
CGTCATTGCGAACACAGTGAAGCAATCTAATTTTGGTTAATCCAAAAATATCTCAAACTCCAAACAAAGAGATTGCTTCGTCATTCGTTCCTCATTCCTCGCAATGACGAGTTATATTGAAAGGTTATTTCGGAAATCAATCTCTTTTTCGTCATTTTCCCGACAAAGGAGGAATCCCATTGGTTTTCAATGGATCCTTCATGTCGTTTCACTCCATTCTGAATGACAAAAATGGTATTATAAGTTATTGCGAGGCAACAAACAATCCCATGATACAGTAGGCATTGCGAGACTTTTAAAAAAAAGCCGTGGCAATCTGTACGCTTTTGGCAATCAATTAAAAGATCATGTCGTCATGCATATAGCCATCGGGCTCCCCGTAATGGCGTTTTAGTATAAAAACACGTCACCCGTAATTAAAAATACTGTTTTACCTTATCCCAAAATTTTTTGGGCGTTATTTTAAATTCCTCTTCTAATTCCTCAAGCGATTTACTCACATCATTAATTCTATTTGATATTTGAGCTCTTATTAAATAAATGGATGGAATGACAATAGCCATAATCGGTATCATATAAATTACTTGAAATTTATCCAAATATAAATCATCATAAAATACAACGATTATTTGGTATATATACATGGCAATGGGAACCAAAATAGCATGATACCACCAGTGCCGGCAGGTAAAAAACCAAATAAGGACAAGAAGCAATGGCACTGCTTTACCTGTAATAACCCACATCGCTATATTGGCATTTTCAAAATAACCACTATTATAGGTGAACAAGAAAGTGTCCCAAACTTGTTCTTGAGGGACACTATCATAAAGCGTAAATAAATATGGAGTAATCGCTATAATTGTAGCAATAATACTCCCTATTACCAAACTTTTTTTATCTGCCGGAAGGAATTTTGATTCCAGACCTAAGAACTTTTGCTGTTTGTTGTCCATCTTGGTTCATTGTTGTTGCCGCATACGCCGTAAACAACATACCTCCGAAAATTGCGATTGCAATTAAATACTTTTTAGTTTTCATAATTTTAAGGGATTAATTAATTAATACCTCAAATGTAGCGTAAAGTATCCTGAAGATTTTGGATAAATGTTAAAATTATGTTAAAAACAGTAGGTTTTAAAATTTACTGCTGTGGGTTTACCGTAAATCTTCAAATTTCAGAGCGTTTTTATGTTATTTAGCCTTATATACTAGCATGGTTGTTTATCATTTCTTGTTTTAAAATTTAAGGTTAAAGCTCTCGAACAATCGGCCTGTAATTCTAAATCCAACCGATCAAATACGTCTGGCAGAACGCTTTCAATGATTTCTGGCCACTCAATAATTACCCAGTTACCAGAATACAGATAGTCTTCAAACCCAAAATTATAAGCCTCTTCTAAATCCTTGATCCTATATAAATCAAAATGATAAATGGTATCAGATATCATTTCATATTCATTGACAATTGAAAACGTTGGACTGCTAACGTCATCGGTACTGCCCAAATTTTTTACCAGCGCTTTTATCAAGGTTGTTTTACCAACACCCATCTCGCCATATACCACAATAATTTTTGAGTTTAAACATGTAATTATCTGTTTGGCAATGGCATCAATTGAATCTAAGGTATATTGCATATAAGTGAGCGTTACTTTCTTGCAATAGTACTACAAATATTTGGAATAACCTAATATTTTACGTATTTCATCGATGTTTTTGGTATTACGTAGAATTATTTAGGGTTAAATACTACAAAAGGGATAATCATTTCTTCTAAAGACACCCCCCCATGTTGGTAACTGTTTCTGTAATAGCTTACATAATGGTTATAGTTATTTGGGTAGGCAAAAAATAAATCGCCCTTTGCAAAAATATAGGAGCTACTCATGGTAATAGAAGGCAAATGTATCTTTTTAGGATCTTTGGCAACAAGCACATCTTTTTGCTCGTAGGTTAAACTGCGCCCTGTTTTATAGCGAAGGTTTAAACTGGTATCTCTGTCTCCAACCACTTTCGATGGGTTTTTAACATTGATGGTGCCGTGATCGGTTGTTAAAATAAGTTTAAACCCTAATAATTGCGCTTGATGTATCATTTCCAGCAAGGGCGAATTTTTAAACCAACTTAAGGCCAGGGAGCGATAGGCCTTATCGTTGGATGCGAGCTCTTTAACAACCTCCATTTCGGTTTTAGAGTGCGACAGCATATCAACAAAATTATAGACAATGACCGTTAAGTCGTTATTTTTCAAAGAATTAAAATTTTCAACTAATTTTTTTCCTGTTTTTAGATTTGTTATTTTATGATACTCACAGCTTAATTGATTTAACCCCAATCGTTTCATTTGAGTTTTCAAAAAGTCTTCTTCAAACAGGTTTTTACCGCCTTCATCGGTATCGTTTTTCCAAAAGTCGGGAAATAGTTTTTCCATATCACTGGGCATCAACCCCGAGAAAATGGCGTTTCTGGCATATTGCGTGGCAGTTGGTAAAATACTGTAATACGCTAATTCACTTTCCTTTTTGTAATAATTGGCAATAACAGGTTCAAACACTTTCCATTGATCGTATCGCAAGTTATCGATCACAACTAACAGAGTGGGTTGCTCTTTACTTAATTGGGGTGCTATTTTTTCCTTAAATAGCGTGTGGGACATAATTGGTGCTTCGGTATGGGCTTCGAACCATGTGGCATATTTTTTATCAACAAACTTTCCAAATTGCGCATTCGCTTCTGCTTTTTGAGACTCTAATATTTCGAACATACCAACATCCTCAATATCTTCTAATTGAATTTCCCAATAAATAAGTTTTTGGTAGAGTGATGCCCATTCTTCAAAACTGTTCACCATCGATAAGTCCATCGCAATTTTTCTAAATTCTTGCTGATAGTTGGACGTGGTCTTTTCTGAAATCAATCGAGAATGATCTAAATTCTTTTTTAAACTAAGCAGAATCTGGTTTGGGTTTACGGGTTTAATAAGATAATCGGCAATTTTATTACCAATCGCTTCTTCCATAATATATTCTTCTTCGCTTTTAGTAATCATGACTACAGGAAGGTTCGCGCGTTTTTCCTTAATCTCATTTAATGTTTCCAGACCTGTTAATCCAGGCATGTTTTCATCAAGGAAAACAATGTCAAAATTTTCATCTTCCAGAATATCTAAAGCTTCGGACCCGCTTTTACAGGTGGTCACCTTATAATTTCGTTGTTGAAGAAATAAAATATGGGGTTTTAATAAATCGATTTCATCATCAATCCAAAGTATGTGTATTGTATTCATTTAGGTAAATTGGTATTATAGGAACCAGTTCTATGTTTTTAGTTATAAAAAGGTGTTATGGCTTTCAATATATTTATATTTGCATCAATGTAATCTTAAAATTTAAAGTTTGAACAAACTTAAAATCTTTAACGACCCAATTTACGGTTTTATTACGATTCCCAATACGCTTGTTTTCGATTTAATACAACATAAGTATTTTCAGCGCTTACGGAGAATCACCCAAATGGGCATGTCTTATTTGGTGTATCCGGGTGCACATCACACGCGTTTTCATCATGCCATTGGATGTGTGCATTTAATGAAACAAACGGTGAATGTGCTTCGTTTTAAAGGAGTTAGCATATCGGCAGACGAAGAAGAGGCGCTTTATGTCGCTATTTTATTGCACGATATTGGTCATGGCCCATTCTCGCATGCCATGGAACACAGCATTGTAAATGGCGTGTCGCATGAGCAAATTTCGCTCCTGTTTATGGAGCAATTGAATAAAGAATTTAACTCAAGTTTAACGCTGGCCATACAAATTTTTAAAGGCGACTACCCAAGAACATTTATGTGTCAACTTGTTTCTGGGCAATTAGATATGGACAGAGCTGATTATTTAAAACGTGATAGCTTTTATACGGGCGTTGCTGAAGGAAATGTAAATAGCGAACGCCTGATTACCATGTTAAATGTGGTCGATAATCTTTTAGTCGTGGAAGAAAAGGGCATTTATGCCGTTGAGAAATTCATCAATGCGAGGCGATTTATGTATTGGCAGGTCTATTTGCACAAAACGGGGATTGTTGCCGAACAATTATTAATTAGGGTCTTGAAACGTGCCAAGGAATTAAAAAATACAGGAGTTACATTACATGCCAGTGAGGCACTTTCATATTTTCTCGATCATAACATTACTTTAAAGGATTTTAATGAAGACGTTCTAAAAGTGTTTTCAGAACTTGATGATATCGACATTATTTCAGCAATGAAACAATGGCAACACCATAATGATTTTGTTTTGGGTAATTTATGCAAAATGATTATCAATAGAGATTTGCTAAAAATACAAGTGAAGAATAAAAAGGTTAAAAAAGAAAGCCTTGTAAAGCACGTTCAAAATTTAATTGCCAAATATAGGATTACCGAACATGAGGCCTTATATTTTGTGTTTACTGGGGATATCTCAAATCAAGCCTACGTGCTAAAGACACAGAATATCACTATTTTACATAAGTCCGGTAAAATAGAAGATATCGCAGAGGTATCCGATCAGTTTTATCTAAAAGCCTTGTCAAAACCGGTAACAAAATATTATATATGCTATCCTAAAGAAAAACTTTAGTACATTTTTCATATTTTTGCGGTTTACAAACCAAAAACAACAAACCAAAGCTTGTGAAATTTACAGCCCAACAAATAGCAGGAATTTTAGAGGGTGATATTGTAGGCAGTCCAGATGTTGAAGTATCAAGACTTTCTAAAATAGAAGAAGGTATGGAAGGATCGCTTACATTTTTGGCAAACCCCAAATACACACCATATATATATTCCACTAAAGCGTCGATTACGATTGTAAATAGATCTTTTAATCCCGAGAACCATTTACAGACAACACTTATCAAGGTGGATGATGCTTATAAATCGTTCTCAAAATTATTGGAGTACTATAATGTAATCAAACTGAACAAAACAGGTATTGAACAGCCTTCATACATATCAAAGTCAACGACCTATGGTGACGGGTTGTACCTTGGCGCATTTTCATATATTGGAGAGCATGTAACCATTGGAGACCATGTTAAAATATATCCAGGCACTTATATTGGTGATCATGTTCGTATAGGGGACAATACGGTTATTTTTTCGGGTGTTAAGATTTACTCCGAAACCGTGATTGGAAATTTTTGTGTTTTGAATGCAGGTGTTATTATTGGTGCCGACGGATTTGGTTTTGCACTTGAGGATAATGGCGAATATAGCAAAGTACCACAGATTGGGAATGTAATCATTGAAGATTTTGTAGATATTGGAGCATCCACAACCATTGATAGGGCGACTTTAGGGTCTACAATTATAAGAAAAGGTGTTAAATTGGATAACCAAATACAAATAGCACACAATGTTGAAATAGGTAAGAATACCGTAATTGCTGCGCAAACAGGGATTGCAGGTTCTGCAAAAATTGGGGCAAACTGCCAAATAGGAGGACAAGTTGGAATTGCTGGACATATAACTATTGGAAATAATGTTAGAATTCAGGCGCAATCTGGTATTGCCAGAAATGTTAAAGACAATGAAATGCTACAAGGGTCTCCCGCCATTGCATTGAGCGAATACAATAAATCGTATGTCCATTTTAAAAATCTCTCTAAAATTGTTAAAGATATTAATGAAATAGAAAAAAAAATAAATGGGAATAGTTAATACTGAAATAAAACAAAAAACCATTAAAAAGGACGTTTCCTTATCTGGTGTGGGGTTGCACACAGGTAAAAATGTAACCTTAACTTTTAAACCTGCAACAGCAAATTCCGGATTGGCCTTTAAACGCGTTGACTTGGAAGGTAGCCCAATAATTGAAGCTGATGCCAGTTATGTAACCAATACACAGCGCGGTACTTGTTTAGAAAAAAATGGTGTTATTATTCAGACATCCGAGCACGTTTTGGCAGCGCTTGTTGGATTGGATATAGACAATGTTATTATTGAATTAAATGCCTCTGAACCACCAATTATGGATGGTTCGTCAAAATTCTTTGTACAAGCATTAGAGAAAGCTGGTATAAAGGAAGTAGATTCGTTTAGAGAAGAATATATTGTTACCGATGTTATTTCGTATTCCGATGAAGAAAGTGGCAGTGAAATTTTAGTCATGCCTTCTAAAGAATATCAAATTACCGCTATGGTAGATTTTGGAACTAAAGTATTAGGAACACAAAATGCCACCTTAAATACTATTTCCGATTTCAAAAAAGACATTTCAAACGCAAGAACATTTAGTTTTTTGCATGAAATCGAAATGCTCTTGGAAAATGGTTTAATTAAAGGGGGCGATTTAAATAATGCCATAGTCTATGTAGATAAAGCATTATCGCCAGAGACTATGGAAAAACTTAAAGTGGCCTTTAAAAAAGATTCCATTGCCATAAAACCAAATGGCATTCTAGATAATCTGACGTTACATTATCCAAATGAGGCAGCTAGACACAAGTTGCTTGATGTCCTTGGCGACTTAGCCTTGATTGGCACTCGGATAAAAGGAAAAGTTATAGCAAACAAACCAGGTCATTTTGTAAATACACAGTTTGCTAAAAAGATGTCTAAAATCATTAAAAATGAACGTCGCAATAATGTTCCAAATATCGATTTGAATCAACCTCCTCTCATGGACGTAAATCAAATTATGGCTATGTTACCTCATAGACAACCATTCTTATTGATCGACAAAGTTTTTGAACTGACAGATAATCACGTAATAGCTTCAAAAAATGTCACCATGAACGAGTCTTTTTTCGCTGGTCATTTTCCTGGATCGCCTGTTATGCCAGGGGTTTTAATTGTGGAAGCCATGGCACAGACTGGTGGGATTTTAGTTTTAAATACGGTTCCAGACCCAGAAAATTACCTCACCTTTTTCATGAAGATGGATAATGTTAAGTTTAAACAAAAAGTAGTACCAGGAGATACGCTCATATTTAGATGTTCGTTAATTACGCCAATAAGACGGGGTATTTGTCATATGCAGGGCTATGCTTATGCAAACGGAAAACTTTGCGCAGAAGCAGAGCTTATGGCTCAAATTTCGAAAGTAAAACAATAATAAAAAAGCACCACTATTTAAAATAATATTATAAAAATGAATCAACCACTAGCCTATGTACACCCAGGTGCTAAAATCGCCAAAAATGTTGTTATTGAACCTTTTACCACCATACACAATAATGTGATTATCGGGGAAGGAACTTGGATTGGTAGTAATGTTACTATTATGGAAGGTGCGCGAATTGGTAAAAATTGTAATATTTTTCCGGGCTCGGTTATTTCCGCAATTCCTCAAGATTTAAAATATAATGATGAGGATACGACTGTTGAAATTGGCGATAATGTTACCATTAGAGAATGTGTAACTATTAATAGGGGGACCGTGGATAGAATGAAAACAATCATAGGTAATAATTGTTTAATTATGGCATACTGTCATATCGCTCATGACTGTATCGTTGGGAACAATTGTATATTTTCAAATAATAGCACCTTAGCGGGTCATATTACCATTGGTGATTATGTGGTGCTTGCAGGAATGACAGCGGTACATCAATTTGTGTCTATTGGCAATCACGCCTTTGTTACAGGAGGGTCTTTAGTAAGAAAAGATGTTCCTCCTTTTGTTAAAGCCGCAAGAGAACCGTTATCATACGTTGGAATAAATTCAGTTGGTCTTAGACGACGCGGCTATTCATCTGAAAAAATTAGGGAAATCCAAGATATCTTCAGAATATTATATCAAAAAAATTATAATAATACGCAAGCCTCCGAAATTATTGAGGCCGAAATGGAAGCAACCCCAGAACGAGACGAAATTCTTCAGTTTATTAAAAATTCACATCGAGGCATCAT
>CAXBHA010000084.1:0-7887 GCA_963974955.1 uncultured Yeosuana sp.
CCAGATTTAAAATCATTATTCGCCAACCATACCATTGCCTTTACAATTGTTTTTGGATGAATGGAGCGATACTTTTTCAAACGCCCTATTAACATCGGATTTAATACACTCATAAGAACTTTAGCCGCTTTTTCACCTAATCGTTTTTCTTTTCTTGTACCTCCAATTAATGAAGGCTGAAGAATATAGGTGTTTTTGATTTTGTTTCGTAGCACCTCATCCTCCATTCTACCTTTGGTTCTATTGTAAAATATTTTGCTCTTCTTATCGGCTCCAAGTGCCGAAATAACTATAAAAGTATGAATCCCTTTTTGAACACATAGCTTGACCAAAGTTATAGGAATTCCAAAATCAATCTTAAGATATAATTCTTCATCAGGGGTTTTAGATTTGGTTGTGCCAATACAACAATAAACCTCATCGGCAATAAATAAATGCTGCTGTTTTTCTAGTTCGAATAAATCTACCAGATGTTCTTCAATTTTTAAATGATCAATGTTACAAGAGTTTCTACTAAACAACTTAATCGTTTGATATCTGTCATCTTTAAGAAGACGATCCAACAATAGTCCCCCAGTTAGACCCGTTGCCCCAATAATGATTGCTGTTTTTGACATGATAATTAATTCGCTTTGATAAAGATATTATATTTTTACAAGATGTCTGAGCTTTCTCTTATTAGAAAAATAATTCATGTGGATATGGATGCCTTTTATGCGTCTGTAGAACAAATGGACAATTCTGAATTAAAAGGAAAACCTATTGCCGTTGGTGGAAGTGAAAAACGTGGTGTTGTTAGCGCCGCCAGTTATGAAGCACGAAAATTTGGTGTACGAAGCGCCATGAGCGGTCTTCAAGCCAAACGAAATTGTCCAGAGCTCATTTTTGTAAAACCTCATTTTGATCGATATCACGAAATTTCAAAAAAAATAAGAAGTATCTTCTTTGATTATACCGATTTGGTAGAACCGCTGTCCTTAGATGAAGCCTATTTAGATGTTACCCATAACAAAAAAGGAAATCCCAGTGCAACTTTAATTGCCAAGGAAATACGCGAGCGTATTTTTAATGAAGTAGGATTAACAGCTTCTGCTGGAATTTCAGTTAATAAATTTATTGCAAAAGTAGCAAGCGACTATAATAAACCAAACGGGCAAAAAACCGTAAATCCTGAAGAGGTTATTGTGTTTTTAGAGCAACTTGATATTCGTAAATTTTATGGTGTAGGCAAAGTAACTGCCGAAAAAATGTATCAATTAGGAATCTTTACCGGGAGTGACTTAAAATTAAAACCTTTAGACTTTTTAGAAGACCATTTTGGTAAATCAGGAGGCTACTATTATGATGTTGTTAGAGGAATTCACCATAGTGACGTAAAACCGAACCGAATAAGAAAATCATTAGCTGCTGAACGTACTTTTAATGAAAACCTATCAAGTGAAATATTTATGCTTGAGAAATTACGACAAATTTCTAAGGAGGTTTCTCGTCGGTTAACTAAAAGTCATGTTGCCGGCAAAACAATAACCCTAAAGATTAAGTATAGTGATTTTAGTCTACAAACGCGCAGTAAAACCCTTCCATATTTTATAAGTGACCAAAGCGTTATTCTAGAAACGGCAAAAGATTTATTGTATCAGGAAAAATTAAGTGACTCTGTGCGTTTGCTTGGAATTTCTTTAGCTAATTTAAATACAGAAAAATCAATAGCAAATAAGTCTTCATCTAATAAAGAAAAAAGTGTGAGTGTGCAGCTGAAATTTGAGTTTTAAAATAATCCCAATTTCTGATATTGATCCAGCTGACGACATGTTTAAAGAATTTAAGGATATTGATATAACAATTATTTAATAATGTCGATTTTTAGAAAAATACTATTTTTAAGTCTATCAATCATTCTTTTATTTGGTTGTAAAGCGGCTTATATTTCTAAAAACCTCACCAAAAATTTTAAGAATAGCTTTTACGAAAATCAGTTTACTGGATTCTTTGTTTATAATCCCAATACAAATGACACCGTATTTAGCTATAACGCCGATAAGTATTTTACGCCAGCCAGCAATACTAAAATATTTACTCTTTATACCGCGTTACAAATATTGCCCGAGAAAATCCCTTCATTTAAATATACTATAGAAGCCGATACAATTACCATTCTAGGCACGGGCGATCCTACGTTTTTACATTCTTTTTTTAATGATAGTACTGTATTAAAAATGGCCAGGAATTTTAAAAAAGTGAACTTGGTAGTGAATAATTTATTGGATGACAAGTTCGGTCCAGGTTGGGCTTGGGAAGATTATGATACCTATTTTAGTCCAGAAAGAAGTAGTTTTCCCATGTATGGCAATGTCCTTACGGCATTCCATCAAGATAGTTTGCAAAGCATACCCAAGGTCTTAAAAGAGAATATTCAATACACCGAAACAGCTAAAAACAGAAGTTATAATAACAACACTTTTTTTTATGACCCTAAGGGAAAAGACACTATAGAAACTCCTATGGTTATGGATACCATGTTACTATCTAAATTATGGAATGCTGTTTTACCCGGAAAAATATCGCTATCAAATTACTCAGGGAAAAACATGGATCATATTGCGTACAGCATGCCATCAGACACGCTCTATAAACGCATGATGTTAGTGAGTGACAATTTTTTAGCTGAGCAAATACTAATCCTTGCCTCTTCGACGATGTCGGATACATTAAGTTCAAATAAAGTGAGAGAGTATATTTTGGAGAATCAATTAAAAGGTTTAAAACAAAAACCGCGTTGGGTTGATGGTTCTGGATTAAGCCGATATAATTTATTTACACCTATGTCTTTTGTTCAGGTTCTTACTAAATTGTATACCGAAATCCCTCACGAACGTTTATTTAATTTGTTTCCTATTGGTGGAGTATCGGGAACATTAAAAAAACAGTATTCAGGCATCACAAAACCATATATTTATGCAAAATCAGGAACGGTAGAGAATAATTATTCATTAAGTGGTTATTTAATCACAAATTCTGGTAAAACATTAATTTTTAGCTTCATGAATAATCACTATCGAAAGCCAACTGATGAAGTAAAAAGTCATATGCAAACTGCTTTTGAATGGCTTCGCGATAATTATTAAATTTTTTTTAGTTCTTATTTGATCTTTAAGTAAAGAATTCAGCTAGATTTTTTGTTTCGAAAGTGGCAGTGGCAAAAAGCGACATAACCTATCAAACAAGAAATTTTTATTAATGATTTTATATGTAATTTTGTATCTGCAAGTAATAATAAAAATAAAAAGGATGGTAAATCATATAACAACAACGTGGTTAGGCAACATGAAGTTTGAAAGCACAAATCCTTCTGGTCAAAATCTGTTTATCGACGCTGGACCGGAAAATGACGGGAAAGGTGAGGGCTATCGACCAAAAGCTTTGATGCTTTCGGCTCTTGCTGGATGTTCAGGGCTGGATGTGGCATTATTAATAAAAAAAATGAAGTTGCAAGTTGATGATTTTAAAATTGAAATAGAGGCAAATCTTACTGAAGAACACCCTAAATTTTATGATAAGGTTACTATGGAATTTCATTTTTTTGGAAATGAACTCAATCCAAACAAACTTCAAAAAGCAGTTGATTTATCTGTGGAAAAATACTGTGGTGTTATGGAAATGTTTCGTCAATTTTCAGAATTAAAAATAGAGACATATTTTCACAAAAAGTAAGATTTCCCCTTTGGGGAATTAAAAGGAGCATATGCGATGGACACATAAACCAAAACCAGAGTTATCTAAAATTGAAAGGTTGCAAAAAGCGCTTCATGTAGATGTTATTGTTGCAACTTTGCTTTTAGAGAGAGGTATTGAAACTTATGAAGAGGCAAAACAATTTTTCAGACCTAGTTTAAAGGATTTGCACGATCCATTCTTAATGAAAGATATGGACAAGGCCGTTGCCCGTATTGAAAAAGCGATTGCCAATCAAGAAAACATTTTAGTTTACGGTGATTATGATGTGGATGGAACAACGTCTGTTGCTTTAATGGCATCATATTTAAAATCTAAACATCCTCTTGTTTATACTTACATTCCAAACAGATACGATGAAGGTTATGGTATATCTTACAAGGGAATAAACTTTGCTTTAGAAAACGATTTTACACTTATTATTGCATTAGACTGCGGTATTAAGGCTATTGACAAAGTTGCTTTTGCCAAAGAAAAAGGCATCGATTTTATTATTTGCGATCATCATAGACCGGAAGATATAATTCCTGCTGCTATAGCCGTTTTAGACCCAAAACAAGATGATTGTCATTATCCATATAAAGAATTATGCGGATGTGGAGTTGGGTTTAAACTCATTCAAGCATTAGCATCTAAGGAAGGAAAAGGAATTAAAGATTTGGTAGAATATCTAGATCTTGTCGCAACAGCTATTGGTGCCGATATTGTTCCCATTACTGGGGAAAACAGAGTGTTAACATATTTTGGATTACAACTCATTAACACGGATCCTAGACCCGGAATAAAAGCCATTCTTGAGCAGGTAAACAAAACAGAGCTCACAATCACTGATGTGGTTTTTGTTGTGGCGCCAAGAATTAATGCTGCAGGACGAATGAAACACGGAAATTATGCAGTAACCTTATTGCTTGAAACAGAGTATGAAAATGCCTTGCAATACGCAGGTGAAATTGATACGTATAATTTAGAACGACGCGAAGAAGATAAACGGATTACAGAAGAAGCACTTAAACAGATCGTGGCAAACAGAGAAGAAAACAATATCACTACGGTTGTTTATCAGGAAGATTGGCATAAAGGGGTTATAGGGATTGTAGCTTCAAGATTAACAGAAACCTATTACAGGCCAACCTTGGTCTTTACTAAAAGTGGAGATAAACTCGCGGCATCGGCCCGTTCAGTAAGGGATTTTGACATTTATAATGTAATAGAAGCGTGTAGCGAACATATTGACCAATTTGGTGGACATAAATATGCAGCTGGTTTAACACTTAAAGAAGAGAATTATCATGCGTTTAAACAAGCTTTTGAAGATGAGGTCTCAAGAACGATCGATAGATCTTTATTGATTCCAGAAATTAAAATCGATGCTAAAATCGATTTAAAAGATATTACCCCTAAGTTTTACAGAATTATTAAACAATTTGCTCCGTTCGGTCCAGAAAACATGGTGCCAGTTTTTATGACAGAAAATTTGAAGGACACCGGTTATGGAAAATGTGTTGGTGATGATAAAACCCATTTAAGAATGACTGTAGCTCAAAAAAAATTAAATGGTTTTGTTGCCATTGGTTTTGGTATGGGTGATAAATACAATTTAATTTCTGACAACAAACTATTTAAAGCTGTTTATTCTATTGATGAAAACGAATGGCAAGGCAATAGAAGTTTGCAGCTTAAATTACGAGATATTAAAGCTCAGGATTCTAATTAAATGATAAAAAACGATCCTTATGCCGCATTGAGAATAAAAGAATTCAATATTTTTTTATTGCTCAGATTTGTACTGGTTTTTGGTTGGTCTATGCAATTTATAGTCATAGAATGGGAGGTCTATAGTCTTACTAAAGACCCGTTATCACTTGGAATTATTGGCCTAATGGAAATTATTCCAGCGTTTACAATGGCTCTGTTTGCTGGACATATTGTAGATCAAAGAGAAAAACGAAATCTTTTGGCGACTTGTATTGCCGCTTTTTCTCTTATTGGTTTTGGTCTTTTTTTATTGACCTGGCCAAAAATAGTATCTAACTGGTCTACAAAATCTATATTATATTCAATTTATGCCCTAGTATTTTTTGGGGGCTTTTTGCGGTCCTTTTTTGGGCCTACTATTTTTTCTTTAATGGCACTTATTGTTCCTAAAAAGCTGTATTCTAACGCAGCAACATGGAGTAGCTCTACATGGCAAATGTCCTCTGTATTGGGACCTGCCTTTGCAGGTTTCTCTATTGGATGGATTGGTGTGCATTGGTCACTATGTATCATATTTGGATTGATCCTTTTATCATTGTTTATTGTATTACAGATTAAGAAAAAACCAATATTAAATCCAAAATTAGGCGAACCCATTATAAAAAGTCTGAAGGAAGGTGTCTATTTTGTTTTTAAAACAAAGGCTATTTTAGGCGCAATAACTTTAGATATGGTGGCCGTTTTATTTGGAGGCGCTGTAGCGTTATTGCCTATTTTTGCTCAAGATATTTTAAAAGTAGGCTCAGAAGGCTTTGGAGTTTTAAGAGCCTCCCCTGCTGTTGGAGCGTTTTTGACCATGTTGGTTACCGCATACATCCCCATTAGCAAAAATGCCGGCATGAAACTTTTGGGGGCTATTTTCGGATTTGGTGTTTGCATTATTGTATTTGGCTTGTCCTCAATTTTCTGGATTTCAGTGATAGCATTGTTTTTTAGCGGCGTGACTGATGGGGTTTCAATGGTGATACGCCAAACTATATTACAAATAAAAACACCAGACCATATGCGAGGCCGAGTCGCTTCTGTAAACTCCATGTTTGTAGGTTCTTCAAATGAATTAGGGGCTTTTGAGAGCGGATTAACTGCTAAACTTATGGGAACCGTTACCGCTGTTGTATTTGGAGGAACGATGACTTTAATCACAGTTGTGACTACGGGAATTGTGTCTCCTTCATTTAGAAAATTAGACCTAACCAAAGACATTGAGGATCACGAAAGGGATTAATGTTTTTTAAGGTCAAACGTCTCACCATCAAAAACTCCATACGTGTAATGGCTTATCCAGTCTCCAAGATTGATGTATTTTGAATTATTTGAAATACTAATTTCCAAGGGCAAATGCCGGTGGCCAAAAACAAAAATATCACGATGTTTTTCTTCTAACTTCTTCTTGCTGTATTGAGCCAACCACTCCTTGTCTTCTCCCAGAAATTTAGCATCATCATCACCAGAAATCAATTTGTTTTTTACCGACAAATAGTGTCCAATACGCATGCCAACATCTGGATGTATCCATCTAAACAGCCATTTAAAAAAAGGATTGGTAAACACTTTTTTCATCCGTTTATAGCCTTTGTCGCCAGGGCCTAAACCATCACCATGCCCTATAAAAAACAAGGTGTTATTTAATATGAATTCTTTAGGGTTATGGTAAACAGGGATATTAAGTTCTTTTTCAAAATAATCAGTCATCCATAAATCATGGTTTCCAACAAAATAATAAACAGGAATTCCGGAATCACTTAGTTCAGCCAATTTCCCCAAAGTTCTTGTAAATCCTTTTGGAACAACGGTTTTATATTCAAACCAAAAATCAAATAAATCCCCTAAAAGAAAAATAGCAGCAGCATCTTGTTTTATCTCATCTAACCAAGAAACAAATTTTTTCTCTCTAGGCAACGATACTTCATATGCTGGGGCTCCCAAATGATTATCGGAAGCAAAGTATATTTTTTTACCTTTCGGAATGGTTATGTGTTTAGGACTATTCATTATCACTTCTGTACCACTCCGCATACGAGGTATCAGTTTCTTGTAATTTTAAGGAATGAAGGATAATATGATTAGGCAAACGGCTCTTTATTTTTTTAGAAAAATCAATCACCATCATTTCGCTGGTAGGCTGATAATTAACAAGTAACACATTGTGATCTCTGTCTTTCAACTCTTTAGCAAGTTCAATATGTGGTGTGTTTTTATTAAAAACAGTTGCATGATCGAACACATTTACAATTTCTTCTTTTACAATTTTTTTTAAGTCCCCGAAATCAATTACCATTCCGTATTTTACATTCGATCGATCTTTTATTGGTTCTCCAATAACTGTGACAAAAAGCTTATAACTATGTCCATGGACATTTTTACATTTTCCATCATATCCATATAAGGCATGTCCAGTTT
>CAXBHA010000085.1:0-7885 GCA_963974955.1 uncultured Yeosuana sp.
TATAACTATGGCATAGTAATAGACATACGTATTTGGAAGTACTATTAAACTACTAGATTAATATTTGTATTAAAAATAGATATCAAACGAACCGTTTGAACAAAAACATATCATTATGTTGAAAACGTATTTAAAAATAGCATGGCGAAATCTTGTCAAGAACAAAGGCTACTCTGCAATAAATATCGGAGGGTTAGCAGTTGGAATAATGGTTGCAATTCTAATCGGACTTTGGATATCGGCCGAACTTTCCTTTAACACATATCACGAGAATTACAATAAAATAGCCCAAGTTTGGCAACACCAGACCTATAGTGGCGATAGGGAAACTCAGAATTCGATACCCGCACCTTTAGGACCAGAATTACAAAATAGTTTTGAAGATGATTTTAAATACGTGGTAATGTCCTCTTATACTTGGGATCACATCCTTTCAAACGATGAAAAGAAACTTACCGAAAAAGGCAACTACATGGATGTGGATGCTCCAGAAATGTTGTCATTGAATATGTTGAAAGGAAGTCGTGATGGCCTAAAAGAACTCAATTCCATTCTCCTGTCAGAGTCACTTGCCAAATCGTTTTTCGGTAACCAAGACCCGATTGGTCAACTAGTGGAATTGGATAATGAGCTTAATGTTGTAGTAAAGGGAGTGTACGAAGATCTACCTTCCAGTTCCGAGTTTTCCGAAGTAATGTTCATTGCCCCCTGGAAGCTTTATACGTCCTCTTTCGATTGGGTGAAATCAGCTATTGACAATCCCAGGTGGGACGATAATTCCTATCAATTATATGTTCAAATTGCTGATAATAGCAACTTTGAAACGATAAATAGAAAAATAAAAAATGTCAAATACGACAAATTGAATGCTTCGCAAAAGGCTTTGAAGACCGAAGTCTTTTTACATCCAATGGCCGACTGGCATTTAAGGTCAGCTTGGGACAACGGTGTTCAAACTGGTGGATTTATACGTTATGTATGGTTGTTCGGTATTATCGGTTTTTTCGTGCTGCTTTTGGCATGTGTCAATTTTATGAACCTTAGTACCGCCAATTCCGTAAAACGTAATATAGAAATAGGTATTAGAAAAACTTTGGGTTCATACAAGGGACAGCTCATCAATCAATTTTTGAGCGAGTCTATTTTGGTTGTTTTCATCTCATTCTGTGCGGCTACACTAATGGTTTTGCTCGCGCTACCTTTTTTCAATGAATTAGCCGATAAACAAATTGAATTACCTTATGATAATTCAGTCTATTGGTTGATCTGTATACTAGGTATCATCTTTGTCGGCCTACTTGCAGGCAGTTATCCAGCTCTTTATTTATCTTCATTTAAGCCGGTAAAAGTATTAAAGGGAACTTTTAAAGCAGGAAGGTCCGCTACGTTATTTCGAAAGGTTCTAGTAATATGGCAATTTACGGTTTCGGTAATTTTAATCGTTGGAACTATTATAGTTAGGGAACAAATAGAACACTCTAAGGAGCGTCCATTGGGCTACGACAAAGAAGGACTTATAATCATAGAAGTCTCGACTTCGGACTACGAAGGAAAGTATAACTTATTAAGGGACGAATTGAAGAATCGCAATGCGATAGTTGAAATGTCTCAATCCTCTAGTCCGCTTACCGCAGCTTTCAATAGTAATGATGGATTTTCTTGGAATGGAAAGGACCCAAGTTTCAATGCGGAATTTGCCAACTTTTATATTACTCATGATTATGGTAAAACAGTTGATTGGGAAATTATCGAAGGACGGGATTTTTCGCGTGAATTCTCCACAGATTCCACGGCCTATATTATTAACGAAGCAGCGGTTCAGTACATGGGGATTGAGAATCCCGTCGGTAAAACAATCAAGTGGGGAAATACCGAACATAAGATAATCGGTGTGGTAAAGAACATGCTGGCGGAATCTCCATATGAATCTGTCAAGCACGCACTTTATATGATAGATTACGTGTATAACGCCAATTATATCGAAGTAAAGCTAAACCCTGAAAAGAACCCTTCCGAAGCCCTTGCAATCGTCGAAGATGTGTTTACTGAATATATTCCATCAGTTCCTTTCGAATATGAATTCGTCAATCAGAACTATGCCAAGAAATTTGCGGAAATGGAACGAATAGGAAAATTGGCAGGGATATTTTCCTTGCTTGCTATTTTCATCAGTTGCTTGGGGCTCATCGGTCTTGCTTCCTTTATGGCGGAACAGCGTACAAAAGAAATTGGGATTCGTAAAGTTTTGGGCGCCTCTGTTATGAACCTTTGGGCGATGCTTTCTAAAGACTTTATGAGTTTAGTGCTTATATCCGTCATGATAGCCACACCGATAGCATGGTATCTTATGGGGCAATGGTTACAAAGTTATACGTATCGCACGGAAATAAGTTTGTGGATTTTTGCGATTGCAGGCATTTCTGCATTCTTGATTGCCGTACTTACTGTTAGTTATCAGGCAATCCGAGCTGCAATCTCTGACCCTATAGATAGTTTGAGAAGTGAATAATTGTTCATCCTTTATTTGAACTTTGATGCCTCAGTTCCTTGCTACCTGCCGGCTTTTTTTCCAGCACTCAAACTAAATACGGAAAAAGTGTCATTATCTCCAACATAATCAGATTCATATTCAAGTCCGAGTTTCATCAGTAACTTAATAGATTTTTGATTGTCGGGAATGGTGATTGCTATAATGTTTTCATATCTATTGGATTTAATCATTTCATCTAAATATTTTCTACTTGCTTCTAATGTGTATCCGTTTTTTTCATATTCAGGTAACATTGCAAATCCAATGTCTGGGAATTTTTGGTCCGCACGATTTAAAAACGTGACTATTCCAAGAGGTTCTTTTGTAGTTTTTAACTGGAAAACGCTGTAATAAAAGTTTGGACTATCAAGTATTTTTTGAATATACTTTTCAGCATCATCGTCATTAGAAATGTTCCTATTACCAATAAATCTCAACCATCCTTCAGAATTAACCAATTCAATAATAAATTTTGAGTCTGTCAAATTTATTGGTCGGATTATTAGTCTTTCAGTTTCTATGTTTTTATACATTCCAGATTTGTTTTTCAGCTTGCAGGTAACAATAGGATAACACTATTCTTGATATCCTACTTATATGTCCAAGTTAAGAATTAGTAGAAAAAGATTGTATTTACCCGCTTTAAATAATCCTTTATTTAAACTTTAAGAGATATTGTCGAATGTAAAAAATGGAATACGAGTTTCAAAAAAAATTAGTTTCTGTACAATAATTTAAAGATCATACATTCTTAAAATTATCGCTAAAAAAACATTTTAATACTACATGTTCAAATATCAAAGCTCTTCATCTAGTTAGTAGACTAGTATGTCATCGGTTAATAGCCGTTTACTTTTATTACTTCTATATTTTGAAATTAATTAATTTTTAAAATTTCATATTTTGGTCTTTCATAATCCGTTAAGTCTAAAGTTATGTCATAAATCCCATTCGATACTTTTATATTTTCGCCATTCTCTATCAATACGTGATTCTTGTCTTGGCCAAGACTAATAGTCCAATCTTTGTTGTAACGAAATTGGAATTCGCCAGTATCAAGTTGTACCCCATAGACTTTCCATATTTCCTTATCCATTATTTTGATAAGTTCTATATCACCCCCGTCCCAACCGTGATCGGTTGCACTTCCGACAATACCCCATGGCAGGTTTATCTTTTTAGCCTTAATGGTCTGTCCTTGGTTATTGATTATTAAAGTGTCGATTAGATTTTGACCGTTTTTCTCAAAATGGATATAACCGTTCATCTCCTGAACATAGAATAAATTTTGATTTTCTGGATACAATATACTTTTGGGTTGACCTTTAGGCTGCGCAATTAGCCTATTGTCTTCAATACTTACGTATATAATAAAATCTTCATTAACTATATATGCTCCTATATATTTTCGCAGATTCTCAACATTAATTATGTTTATTAATGGAATTTTATAAGGTTGGTCATAGAATATCTTTAGAATACCGGCAGTAATATTCACCAAATCTTCTTCAACATTTGATAACAGAATAATGCAAGTATCATCTTCGGGAATCTGTAAAAAATTACTCCTAAAACCTGCACCAGCACCGCTGTGTCCAACCGTTTTTTTACTGAACTTGGAGTCGATTATCCAACCATAACCGTAATTGTTCTTAAAAGGGGAATACGCATTTTTCAACGTTTCCTCATTTAATAATCTATATTCCTTAATTCCTTGATAGAACTTTTGAAGATCTTCAACTGTTGAGTATAAGCCACCCGCTGCAAAGGGTCCTGGTGGATCATATACTATTGATTCCAGTTGCCGCCTTTCGGTAAGTATCTTATAACCGACAGCCTTGTTCTCGTCTATTAAATTCTTAAAAGCAAATCCACTTTGTCCCATATTCAAAGGATCAAGAATGTACTTAGAAATGGCTTGCTCATAGCTCAAACCTGTAACCTTTTTAATAATGTAACCGAGGAAATAATAACCCGAGTTAGAATAGCTCCATTCTGTACCAACTGGAAAATCCAATGGTTTAGTTCTTTCAAATTCCACAAAGGATTCCTCAGTTTGGTCCAGCATATCATTTCCTTTGGTGTAATCATAGATACCAGAAGTATGGGTAAGGAGATTTTCGATAGATATATCATCTGCATTCGGGAAATCCGGATAGAATTTTGAAAGTTTATCTGACAATGAAAGCATTTCTTCTTCTTCCAATTTTAATATAACCGTTGAAGTAAATGATTTTGTAATGGAATAGATAGGAAAAATACTTTTTGAGCTGTTAGGTATTTCTTTACTTACGTCTCGATGACCATAACCTCCATTTAAAAGGATGTGTCCGCCTTTTGAAACTAATACGGACCCGTTGAAAAGGCCCTGTTCCTCATAGAAGTTAAAAAGTTCAGCTAGTTTTTCAGAGTCATTTTTCTGACTGAATAAACAACTGACAAAGATTTGACAAAAAAGAAGCGTCAATATTTTCTTTTTCATTTCCATATTTATGAATTTGTGATTAAGCCTGCCCTTTGGCAAGTCATTATTTCAAAAATCTGAAAACTATTCTTTTGATGGAGTTTTGTCACGTGCCAATCCTATGACATTAAGACGACTTCAAATTTTAAATGATTTTAGGCACAAAAGTTAGAATTTCCTTTTTCAAATTCAATCTTCTTGCTGTATTTAAAACAAAGAAAATATTTATGGCCACCAAAAGAAGGTATGACGCAACTAATATGAAGATTATTTCAGGTTTGGCGAGGTCAAAAACAATAAGTAATAAGAAAGGCATCAAGAGCATAAGTAGGATTGTGAAGAATGACCATAGTAATTGAAAGCTTAAAATTTTCTTAGCGTCTTCATCTACTTTCCCCTTTGCTCTTATATAAAGTATTAGCGGTAAAATAAAATTACTGAGTGGAATTACCACAATTGCGAGGGAACTTAAATTCATTAATCTTACATCGAACTTTTTTATAATTTTATCAATTTCTGGAACATCAAGTGAATTAGATTCATCAAGCAATAATTTCCAATTGCCAATTTCAAGGATTTTGGCTAATTCTTTTAAGGAATATGAACTTCCTTTTGAGAGTCCCTTTTCAATTCTCTGTATTGTTCGAATCGAAATATTAGAATTGGTTGCCAGTTCTTGTTGTGTCATGCCTTTGGCATTTCTAAACTCTTTTAATTTTGTACTATTGTCCAAATTTTAACTGATTAATTTCTATAGATTGCTGCCAACAAATAAAGGGATATGTTTTTATTAATCGCTTATATTGATGATAAAGGTAAAAATTTATTATTTCTAAGATTGAAGAGTTACTTCTTTGTGCGGCCTAAATATCCGGCTTTATAATTGCACAATTATCATCATAAAATATTACAAGAAAACAACATTAATAACAAGCTCTTAATTCTTAAAGGCCCCCTATTTTTTATGATTCGCTTTTTTCTGATGAATTATATTCGTTTTATTGAACTTTAGTCTAAGAATCTAATTAAATCCCTTCCACCGTATAATACTCTTACAATTCTAATTTTATCTTTTAAAATCCTATAAAAAATAATGTGAGAAATGTATGGCAGACTATAAAGTCCTTTTTTGATTTCATTTCTAGTACGGCCAATATTATAGTTAAGGCTCAACTTATCAAAATGTTCTTCAAGCCCAATTAAGTATTTTATTGCTTGGTCATTGCCAAACTTATGTTCACTGAATATATAGATTTCATCTATATCGGCTTTAGCCGCTTCAGAGAGAATATATGAATATATCATGAACTCTTCTTGGATGCTATTATCTGGGCCATCGATAATTTACTATCTGGGCCATCCCATCCTTTCTCTATTTCTCTTCTCAAGTCCTTTATGACCTTTTCCCTGTAAATACCATGTAACCTCAGGGCATCTCTGATGACCTCGCTATTGTTTTGATACTCTCCAGAAGAAACTTGCTCGTTTATGTACTCTTCCTGTTTTTTGGTGAAACTAACGTTCATATCTAAAATGATTTACAGCTAAATTAATAAAAAATGTCCAAATAAGATATATATGGATATTTTTATTGGGGTATAGCTATGATTAAATCATTGGTTCATTATCCAAACCGTAGCGTCTTCTATAGGCTTAAATGTTGCAATATCAGGTTTGATATCATTGCCGTATGGTTTTTTATTTCTATCAACAAATACTGTAGTAGTCAAGTAAAGTTGTGCTCCGTCCCTAAGTATAAAAGATTGGTTCCCTGTTGTAAAGCCTGCAGTTGCCAGTCCAAATAGCTTGGTATCCTTCTTCCCTATGAACGAAACAAGAGTTGCCTCCCCCGAACTGGCTGTTCTTTTACCTGTGATAACGGCTATTTTCTTATTCTCGTTTTGAACTATATAAGGGTCCTCCAATTTCAGAAGACTATTGTCCCCAATGTAAACCTGACCATCTTTACAGCTCCAAGGAACAATATTTTCCTTACTATCTAGGAAATAACCATAGGTTCCATCTTCTAAAATTGGACTAATTCCCAAAATCATAGGCCACATATTGCCTCCGGTATTCTCGCTAAGGTCAACGATCCATCCTTTTAAACTTGATCGGTCCAAAATTTTGATACCTTCCTGTAATTCCTTGGCAAAATCATGTGCCATCTTCGGAGTTCCAACAAAACCGGGGATTTTAATGTAGCCTATATTATCGTTTAATAATTCCGACTTGATAACAGGTATGGACGATTCGCTGGTCCCCATAGCTTTATGCTTATTTACCGACATTAAAAAGCTATGGCCATCATCTTTTAGATATCTAAAAGATTCTTTAATGATAGCATGGACATCCTCAATATTGTTTGCATGGGTAAGTTGTTTATATGAATCCTCCTTTATTTTATCCCAATCTATTTTATCCGAATATAGTGCATGTTCCTCCATAATATCAAGAGTGCTATCAAGGTATTTCTTTTTAGAATTGCATGAAAGTAAAAAACATGAAAAGACAAAAAGGCAACTTAGCTTAATAAACGCATTTATAGCCTTGTTTCTATTTATTTTCATTGAAATCGGAATTTATAAATCCTTTAATTAAACTTTACAAATTATGACCTACTGTCCTAACCCATTGGTCTAAAATACTTGTAGCAAATCTTCATCAAAAGCATTTCAAAAAATATTAGGTGTTACCGTTTTTATCGAGAAGTTATTTAAACTTCTTACTTATTGAGAAATATCACCATAAATCATAGGCAGTTAAAGCCCAACTAACTAACTACTGTTGTATCAAATCTATTTAATAAAGACCGATAAGACTCCATCCAAGCATTGGTTCTTACAATCGCATATTTTTGTTTATAAAGTTTTTGTTCAAAACATTCGTCT
>CAXBHA010000086.1:0-7877 GCA_963974955.1 uncultured Yeosuana sp.
ACAAATTACGGACATTCAAAAAAGTTTTATTAATATAGTGTTTTTAAATTCAATATATTTGAATTGTTATGAAAATCAAACATATTATATTTTTAATATTCGCTTTAACATTCGGCTTTTTATCTGCTCAATATACACCCTATTTCCAAAATTTTTCCTTATCAGAATATAATGCAGGAAACCAAAACTGGGGTGTTTCAAGATCTGAGAATGGTTTGTTATATGTAGCTAATAATAACGGATTATTAGAATATGATGGTTTAAAATGGGATTTTTTTGAGCTCCCAAACAAAACTACAATACGCTCAGTTTTAGCCTTAAAGGATTCAATATACACAGGTTCTTATGAAGAATTTGGTTATTGGAAAAAAAATGCAAAAGGAACATTGGTTTATAATTCCTTAAGCGATTCAATAAAAAAAGAGATTTCACCTAATGAAGAAATTTGGCAAATTGTACCGTTTAAAGACGGTATTGTTTTTAGGTCTTTTTTAAATATTTACATTTATAAATTTAGTGGTGAAATTAAAAAAATAGAGCCAAAATCTGTCGTCATTTCATGTAGTGTCGTTAATGAAAAATTATATGTAGCAACACTTAAAAATGGAATCTTTGAGTTACAAAACGACACATTGGTTTTAAAAATAATGAATAAAACCTTAGAGAGCACTAAAGTTTTATTCATTATCAATTATAATGGCAAATTGCTTTTAATGACCTCTTTAAAAGGATGTTTTATTTATGAAAACAACACACTTAAACCCGTCGATTTTGAAGTTAATGATTTAATTAAACAACATTTACTTAATGGTTTTTCTTTATTGGATAATGGCAACATGGCATTTGGCACTATTAAAGACGGCATTTATTTTACTAATAGTAAAGGAAAAGTATTATTTCATGTTAATAAGGAGAATGGCTTAATAAACAACACGATTTTAAATCAGTATTTAGATCAGGAGAATAAGCTATGGTTGGGCTTAGACAATGGAATAGCAATGGTTGATTTAAATAGTCGTAATTATTTCTTTAACGACGTTTCTGGAAGATTAGGTGCGGTATATGATGTCATCAAGTTTAAAGATGTCGTTTATTTAGGTAGTAATACTGGATTGTTTTATCTAGATAAAGAAAATAAATTACAGTTTATAAAAGGGTCCCAAGGCCAAGTATGGAATTTAAAGGAAATTGATGGAGAGCTATTTTGTGGACACAATGAAGGCACCTTTTTGGTAAAAGATTATAAGCTAAAACCAATATCATCTGTTACAGGTGGGTGGACTATAAAAAAAGTACCCGAACAAAACAACATCTATATTCAAGGCACCTATACAGGACTTGTACGGTTTAAAAAAGAAAATAATCAATGGGAAACCAAGCATTTGGGAGAAACCACCATACCCATTCGATTTCTAGTGTTTGAAGATCAACATGCGGCATGGGCAGCTCATGCATATAAAGGCCTATACAAAATTAAATTTGATAACAACTATGATACCATTACAAGTGTAGAAAATTACAATTCTAAAGGTGTTTTTTCTGAATTCAATATTAGGGTTTATAAAATTAAAAATGATATATGCTTTAAAACCAATGATGGCTGGTTAAAATACGAACCCATATTAGACACAATAGTCCCATATAATCTTTTAAATGAAAAGTTTGGAAAAAGCTCCTATATAATCTCTGAAGATGACGTTAATCAGCTCGTTTTAAAAAACACCAACGATGCTATCAATTTTAAATCGTTATTAAATAACACCAAGGAATTATCACTTTCAAACAACTATTTTGAAAATCGCCTAATTGTTGGCAATGAAAATATTTCTAAAATTAGCGATTCAACATTTGCACTAAATTTAAATAACGGATTTATGCTCATAGATATTAGATCCAATTCGAAATTAATCTTAGAAGAACCCATCATTGAGTACATTGAAATTGACAAAAAGTTGATTGACCTACAACCAAATAAAACCATAGAAGTTAATTTGAACAGTAGCTGCAGTATTTCTGTTACCTCGCCTAAATCAAGTAATCATTATTTTGAATATTCAATTTTAGAATTAGACTCTACAAAATGGAAAAAGATAGATAAAAATCTATTAGAACTGTCGAACATGAAAGATGGCACCTATACCATACTGTTTAGAACCAGCAATTATATAGGAAAATTTTCCAAACCAACTAAAATACAAATACATGTTTTACCTCCTTGGTATAAAGATACCGTTGGTATTGTCTTATATCTTATTCTTATAGTGCTTACACTGGGAACCTTCTATTTTTTTAATAAGCGAAAAACTAAAAGAGGGCAACGATTAATGAAGATTAAATATGTAAAAGAACAACAAGAAATTGTAAGAGAGAAAAATTTAGAAAATGAAAAGAGAATCGTTCATTTAAAAAATGAATCTCTTAAAAATGAAGTTAAATTAAAAAGTAAACAATTAGCTAATACGGCTTTGGCCCTAGTTAAAAAAAATGAAACCTTACAGGATATTAAACATGAACTAGCTCTAAACAAAGATAGTTTTGATAATCAATATGCTTTTAAAAAGATTTTAAAAAAAGTGGATAGTTCTATTGCACATAAGGATGAATGGAAGGTTTTTGAGTATAATTTCAACCAAGTACATGAAGATTTTTTTAAGAGTCTTAAGGCTAAACACGACAACTTAACACCAAAAGATTTAAAGATTTGTGCCTACATCAAAATGAATTTATCCAATAAGGAAATTGCACCCTTATTGAATGTGTCCATAAGAGGTTTAGAAACCCATAGATATAGATTAAAAAAGAAACTGGATTTAGAAAATGAAATATCTTTGTCCGATTATTTGATAAACCTCGAATAACCGCTCCAAAAACTACGTTTTTTATAAAAAATATTACGTCATCACTACGTCATATAACGTTTTAATGATAGATTTTACTCACTTTAAGATTTAATTAACACACTTCATTTAGAGGGATTTTAGTCATTTAATCCTTGGTGGCGTATTTAAAGTGTAATCACTTATAACTTCGAAACCAAAATTAGGACTTACCTTGTGCTTAACTAAATTTTAAACTAAAACTAAATGAAAGCAAAAATTATTTTACTGTTGTTTTTTCTATTTTCAGTAAGTGGCTTTTCTCAAAATCTAACCATTTCGGGCGTAATTACCAGTTCTGAAGATAATATGCCAGTTCCTGGTGTAAATGTCATAGTAAAAGGAACAAGCAGAGGAGTTAGTAGCGATTTTGATGGTAATTATTCCATAAACGTAAACAGTGGTGAATCTTTGGAGTTCAGCTCTTTAGGTTTTAAAACTGTACTAATCTTAATCCAAAATCAAACAACAGTTAATGTAACGCTGAATCCTGATATTGCTGCGCTGGATGAGGTGGTTGTTGTAGGGTACGGTACAGCCAAAAAAAGGGACTTGGCCGGGTCAATTGTTAAGATTGAAGGAGACATAGTTGCAGACAAACCCAATGTAAATCCAGTAGCTTCTTTACAGGGTAAGGTCGCGGGTTTGTCAATAGTCAATTCAGGGCAGCCAGGGCAAGAGCCTGATATCCGTATTAGGGGCACTGTTAGTAGAAACCAGACCAAGCCCTTATATGTGGTGGATGGTATTTTCACTACAGACATCAGCTATATCAATGCAAACGACATTGAGTCCATTGAGCTGTTGAAAGATCCATCTTCCCTGGCCATATTTGGGGTAAGAGGTGCCAATGGGGTTATACTTGTTACAACCAAAAAGGCGAAAGAAGGAAGATTGAATGTCACGTTTTCAAGCTCAACCGGTGTAAAATATATTACTGGCAAGCCTGATTTGGCCGATGCCAATTTATTCAAAACGTTACTGGACGAACGTTTGGTCAACGACGGCCAACCTCCATACGCCTCATATAATTTATTTAATGGGAATACCGATTGGATTGACCAGATAAAAAATAATGGCGCCATTGTTCAAAACGCCAATTTAAGCATTCAAAGTGGCAGTGAAACCAATAAATTAAGTATTGGCTTAGGGTATTTAAAAGAAGAAGGGATTATACGGAATGAAGAACTGCAAAGAGTAACCGTCAACATCAATGATGAAGTCAACATTTCCGAAAACTTTAAGGTAGGTATCGGCATAAGTGGTGTAAAATCAGATTTGCCTAGGAATCCCGATGATGACGCCACCAATCTTTATAATTTTGGGGCAGCGCTCAATGCGACACCCATTGTAAGCCCTTTTAATACCGATGGTGTTTATAACCAATTGCCCATAGCCATTGGCGCCGCCCAAATAGGAAATCCATTGTTGGTTATGAACAAACGGGCAAATTCTAGGATTGATGATTCATACCGATTTGTTGGCAATGTTTTTGCGGAGTTAAAATTTTTAAAGGATTTTACCTTTAGGATAGCCTATTTGGGGAATTATGGAATTGCAAAAGGAAGAAGTTATTCACCTCTTACACCCGTATATGTGGCAGAGAGCGATGAGATTGCCAATTATTCTGGGCAAATATTAACCAGTGTATCACAATACAACAATACCAAACAAGAGTTTCAACAAGACTACTTGTTAACCTATGCTAAAGAGTTTGGTGATCATTCCGTTACAGCCCTATTGGGTTATACCACTTTTCAGGAATATTTGGAAAACATCAATGGTTCAGTACGGCAATTGGCCGGTGGGGATCCCATTCCGAATGATCCAAGATGGTGGTATTTAAATGTGTTCCCTTTTGGCGATCAAGATACAAGAATTTCAAATTCAGCACAATGGGATCGGGCAACGACCTCCGCTTTATTCCGTGTATTATATAATTATCAGGGTAAATATATCCTGAACGGGTCCTTTAGAAGGGATTCTTCTTCAGAATTGCCAAAAGCTACGAGAGATCAAAACTTTTGGTCCGTTGGAGCCGCCTGGGAATTGAGCAAAGAAAAATTCATGGAGAACAGTGCCATAAATTATTTAAAGATCAAAGGGTCTTATGGAGAATTGGGGAACCAATATAACGCTGTAAATTATCCTTACCTGCCCAATTATCAATTAGGGGCTTCCGCCGTATTGGGCAATCCACAAGATGTGATTCCTGCCTATGTCTTGGCATATAGAAATTCTGATGATCTAAAATGGGAAACCGTTACGTCTTATGAAGCAGGTTTTGAATTGGCCACGTTTGATAATAGATTAAAATTTGAAAGTGTTTATTATAATAAATTGACGAAAGATTTATTGGTATTTGTAGAAAAAGGAAGTGATAGGTTTTACACAAATGCCGGGGAAATCGAAAATAAGGGTTTTGAATTTACAACGTCATGGAACGATAAAATCGGTTCAGACTTTCAATATTCAATCAGTGCAAACTTGGCAACGGTAACAAATACCGTAAACTCTGTGGTCGAGCCTGGTTTTGAGATTTTTGCCGGTCCAACGCGTACACGTGCAGGTGATCCAATAGGTTCGTTTTATGGTTATGAAGTCGAAGGGTTGTATCAATCGAACATAGACATTCAAAATTCTCCACCTAGTACTTTAGGTGCTTATGGCCCCGGGGATTTTAAATACAGGGACGTGAACGGTGATGGTGTGATAAATGAAGATGACAGAACCATAATTGGAAACCCTACTCCTGATTTCACCTACGGGATCAGTACAAATCTCGCTTATAAAAACTTTTCTTTGGATATCGATATACAAGGCGTTTATGGAAATGAGGTATGGAGAAATTGGGGCAATGGAAGCACCTTTGCCCAATTTAATTACAGAGCTGCAAGAGCAGACCGATGGATAGGCGGAGGCACCTCAAACTGGGAACCAAGGTTGACTGAAGCTTCTGGTTATAACAAGCAAAATTCCACTTACAATATAGAAGATGGCAGTTATGTGAGGATTCGTAATGTCCAATTGGCGTACAATTTTAAACCTTTTAATGTTAGAGGCATGGAATTTCAAAATGCGAGATTATATCTCAATGCCCAAAATTTATATACCTGGAAACATAATTCCGGATTTACCCCCGAAGCAGGTGGCACTCCAATTGAGTTTAGTATTGATAATGGCGGATATCCTTTACCTGTAATAACAAGTTTAGGCTTTAGTGTAACCTTTTAGTAAAATTTAAAACTTATAATAATATGAAAAAAGAAATAGCCTTCATTAAGTATGCATTAAGTGCATTGCTTATGTTATCATCCATTACTTCGTGTAGTGATTTATTGGACACAAAACCATTGGGGGTTGCGACGGTAGGAGACCTTACCACAGGTGGTTTTGAAGCAGATGCCTTTGGATTGTATGGACAACTTAGAAATTCTGGCGTTTCCAATTGGACAAGATATTGGTTTCAAAGCATCCGATCGGATGATGCTGCAAAAGGAAGCAGTCCACAAGATCAGGCACAGGCCGGAGCCGATTTTAATGATTTTGGCTATTCCATTACCATTTTCATTAACAATGACAATTGGAACGAGCATTACAAAGTCATCAATGCCTGTAATGATTTGATCGATGCCATCGAAGTTTCTGGTCTGACCGATAGTGGAACCATGGTAAATTTGGCAGAAGCCAGAATGATCAGGGCCTTTCTATATTTTGATTTAAGAAGGGATTATGGTGAAATCCCTATTGTCGATGTAAAAATTGTCGATGTAACCGATGGAAATGTTCCAAAATCTTCCGTGGCCGAGGTAGATGCTTTTATTGAGGCCGATTTAAAGTTTGCTAGCGAAAATTTGCCTGCAACCTGGACATCCAATTATGTGGGAAGGGCAACCAAAGGGTTTGCCGATGGTTTATTGGCCAAGCTATATTTGTATCAGGAAAATTATGCGGCTTCCTTGACAAAAAGTGAAGAAGTCATCAATTCCGGGGTTTACACCTTGGAAACTTCCTACAGAACATTATTCTCTATTGAAGGAAACAATTCCGTTGAATCCATCTTCGAAATTCAGCAATTGGTTACAGAATCCAATCAAACATTTGCCAATAATTATTATGAATCGCAAGGTGTAAGAGGTACCGGTGCTTGGAACTTAGGTTGGGGCTTTAATGTGCCCACACAAAATTTAGTGGATGCTTATGAACCAGATGACCCCAGAATAAATGATACTGTTTTAATATCAGGCGAAGATGATGGCGGTTATGGTAGTGGGGTCTTACCGGGAGCTCCGCCATTGGATCAATTATATTGGAACAAAAAAGCATATACTGAAGCCGCTGTTAGAGCAAGATTTAGCGTGAATGCCAATCAATGGGAAAACATCAAAATTCTTAGATATGCCGATGTGCTTCTAATGGCAGCCGAAGCAGCCTTTAAAACAGGAAATACGGTGATTGCAACAAACTATCTCAACCAAGTAAGAGCACGAGCACGAGGTGGAGCAGCAGTACTTCCGGATGTAACAGCAACAATGACAGCAATCAAACACGAAAGAAGGATAGAATTGGCTATGGAGGGTGAGCGATTTTACGATGTAGTGCGATGGGGTGATGGACCAACTATTTTAGGACCATTGGGTTTTCTACCTAAACATGAGTGGTATCCAATCCCGCAAACGGCCATCGACCAATCGCAAGGCGTATTGGTGCAAAATCCAAACTATTAATAATAATATTTTAGTTATGAAAAAACAAATTCATTTAATTAAAAAAATGGCTTATGCAGTTATCGCTGCCTTGGTCTTTACAAGCTGCCAAAATATGGATAGGCCTCCATTCGGAGATTTTCAATTAGATCCTTCTGTGGTAAAAATTAACTATCCTCTGGAAGGGACTGCCATAAAAGTTTATGATGAGCCTGCATCAATAGATATAGAAATACAGGTTGATGATGATAATGTAGTTAGCGAAATATCCATATCTTTAGATGGCTCTCAGATT
>CAXBHA010000087.1:0-7869 GCA_963974955.1 uncultured Yeosuana sp.
ACCTTTTAGCTCTTCAATGATTACAAGTTTATCAGCTAAATTTTGTTTAAGATTTTGCTCAAAGCTCTTGTAATGAGCATGAAGTTTATTTTTATATTCTTTATAGATAGTGTTAAATTTCTTTTGAACTGGACTTGAATAGTAAAAATCAATTTCATTCCCTCCATCAGATAAAAACTCTTCTTTTTTCTCTTCTAATAACGCATGGAATTTCGATTTGAATTCGTTGTTTATCTGTTCAACATGGTTTTTAATGGCCTGAACTTTTTCTTTGCTTACCAATTTTTCTAATTCTATGGTAAGCGCATCTAACGACATGGTGTCGTAATCTTTAATTTCTATGGTGTGTCTATCTTTATGGCCTTCATCTTCAGCATTAGAGTCATCAATTTCACTCAATACTTCATCGTTGTCTTCCTTTTCCAACTCTTGTTTTGAATGATCGGCAGTATTTGTCAACATTGGTTTTTCTGCCAATTCTTGACTAGTATCTATCGACGTTGTTTCTGTTGTGGTTTCATTGGAAATGGTTAACGGAGCTGTTTCATAAGTCGTATCTGCATTTTCGTTAGCCTCATTTTTAGTAAGTCCAATGGTAGAATCTTCCACTGGGATATCAATGGAGACGTCTTTTTTATTGGACTTGCTTGCCGATTTTATAGTTTTTTTCTTTCCTTCTGCATTTTGCAGGTTATCTTGCTCTGACATTTTAATAAATGTTTAGGTTCGTTCAATTTCTTAATGGTTTAAAGATAGTAACAACTGTAGGATTTACAAAAAGGAGAGTGATTTTTAATCTTTAAAATAATGATTTTAGCATATTTTCCAGATGGACCATGCCTTTTCTGCCTGAAATTTTAGCATTTTAAGACCATTTATGGTAGTTGCTTGTTTACGACTGCCCAATTTCAGAAATTTTGTTTCTTCAGGGTTATAGATTAAATCGTATAAAATATGCTCTTTTGTTATGGCTTCATAAGGAATATCTGGGCAGCTATCTACATTAGGAAAGGTTCCCAAAGGTGTGCAGTTGATGATGATTTGATGTTGTTTAATAACATCTTTGGTTACCGTATTATAGGTGTAATCAACATCATTTTTAGTATTTCTTGAAACATAGTGATACTTAATATTGAGTTTTTTTAAACTATAAGCAATTGCTTTACTGGCGCCACCAGTGCCTAAGATTAAAGCATTTTTATGATGTGCTTTTAAAAAAGGTTTTAATGATTTTTTAAAACCATAACAGTCGGTATTATAACCGATCAGTTTGTTGTTTTTGGTAATTCTAATAGTATTTACGGCACCAATTTCTTTTGCTTTCTTACTAAGTTTATCAAGAAAAGGGACAACAGCTTCTTTATAAGGAATAGTGACATTAAGACCCTTTAAATCTTTTGATTGTTTAATTAACTCTGGAAATAAGTTTATGTTTTCAATATCAAAATTTTCATAAGACACATCAGTGATTTGTTCATCTTCAAATTTATTTTTAAAATAAGTTCTCGAAAATGAATAGGATATGTTTTTGCCTAATAATCCCAGTTTATTCATATGTTTTTTCTAGTTTTCTGACCATAAATTTCAAGTGCTAAAACCAAGGCGATACCTAATATTATAAAAGCAATAGCGTAATAGGTTTCTGAATTTAATTCTGGGATATAGCGTGTGTAGTTTTCAACTATTTTTTCACCTCTTGAGTCAAATGAAAAAAGACCTGCATCATTTAGCTTATAAATAGTTTTTTTCCATGGCCAAACAACGCCTAACGACCCGATAATAAACCCTATTATCGCTGAAATAGTAATACTTTTATAATGTTTTAAAATATAACTTAATAGATGTGAAAAGGTGATTAAACCAGTTAAAGAACCAAGGGTGAACACAACAAGAACCTTTAGCATTCGCAATCGTTCAAAATTATTTATAAAACCAAAATCGCCACCTATAATTTCGAAAAATGTATCGTACAAAGCATTTACTGATTCTACTAAAAGCAAGACGTAATTCCCTAATAAAATGAGGATAAACGAACCAGAAAACCCAGGAAGCGTCATTCCTGACACACTGATGATCCCGCAAAAAAACACAAACCATAAGTTATCATTTTCTTTTGCCGGACTTAAAAAACTAATACCCACCCCTAAAATAATTCCAATAAATAATGTGATATATGTTTTGTAATTCCAGTCTTTAAAATCTTTATTGATATAATATATAGAGCCTATTATCATACCGAAAAATACGCTCCAAACATAGAGTTCGTAATACTTTATTAGAAAATCTAAAACTTTTGAGACACTAAAATAACTTACAATCATCCCAAGGAATAACAAGCTTAAAAACCGGCCATTTACGTAGTTATAAAAACTTTTAAATCGACCGTTAATCAGCAATTTAAAGGCTTTTGCATTTATTTTTCTAAGCGAATAAATAAATTCTTCATAAAAACCTGCCACGAATGCAACGACACCGCCAGAAATTCCGGGAACTTTATTGGCTGCTCCCATTCCCAAGCCTTTCAGTATGAGGAAAATTTTATCTCTAAGTGTTCTGGTGCTTTGCATTAGTCTTTTTTTGAACCTAATCTTTCAAGAAAAATAATTGTAAAAAATCCAATAACCATTAATATTATGGCAAAAATCATATGATTTTCACCTTCTATTGAAAATGGAGAAACGCTTTTATCGAGCAAGGGCATTTTGATGCCTTTCGAATTAAAATGCCAAGTTAAGGTTTGTTTCCAGGGCCAAACTTTGTTTAAAGAACCAAATATAAACCCTGTTAGAATAGCTAATGTAAGATTGTGATAATGTTTAAAAAGCCATTTGAGCAAATGGCTAAAACTTAAAATTCCGATAAGAGCTCCTCCTGCAAAAATGAGGATTTTTTTAAAATCAAAACCATAAAGGGCATCACTCAATGTTTTGTAGGCTCCTAAAATAACCAATATAAAAGACCCGGATATTCCTGGTAAGATCATAGCGCATATTGCTATTGCTCCAGCAAAAAAGAGGAACAGGGTGTGCTCATTATCGGCTAATGAAGATAAGGTTGAAATATAGTAAGCCACAACAGCGCCGAAAATCAATCCCATTACAGTAGCTAAATTCCAGTTGGTAATTTGTTTTCCAACAAAATAAATACTCGCAATAATAAGTCCAAAAAAGAAAGACCAAATTAATATGGGCTCATTCTCAATCAAATATTTTGCAATCCGCATAAAGGATACAAAACTTATAATGATTCCCACTAATAAGGCTAAAAGAAAATTGCCATTAAGTTGTGACCAAAACGATTTAAGCCCTTTATTGAATAATGTTTTTAATAACGAGAGATTAACATTGCTTATTGTGGTTATCAATTCCTCATAAATACCTGAAATAAAAGCTATGGTACCACCTGAAACACCTGGGACAGCATCGGCTGCGCCCATAGCAACACCTTTAAGAGAAATAACCAAATAATCGATAAAACGTCGTTGCATAGTTTCATTTTAAATGCTAAAATCAAAGGTATACATTTTTTTATTAGACGCTTGGTTATAGTTTTGTTTTTAGTAAGTTTTTAACTTGAGTTTTATTGCTTATTTCGGGGAATAGTTCATCTAGAATGAAAGTGTATTCTGCATTGTGGTTAAGGCCATTTTTTAAATGAAACAGTCCTTTGTCTGTTTCATTTAATACCAAGAATAATCCAGCTAATCGATATTCCAATTCGGCATTTTCAGGGTGAAATTCCAAGGCTTGTTCAAAATTAAAAACAGCGGCTTCTGGCTCACCTAATTTTATTAGTAAATCGCCACGAGAAATCCATGTATTTAACTCGTAATTGCCTAATTCTAAGGTTTTTTTAAAACCACGTTCGGCTTCTTCGTAAAAATTCAGTCTTAAGTTAATTTGCGAATATAATTTCCAGTAAATCACATTTTCACTATCGATATTAATTGCTTTGTTTATATAATACAACGCTTTTTGATAATTTCTTTTTCTATTGTAAAATCTTGTTATCGCTATCCAACCTTTATCCAATAAGGGGTCTTCATGTACTGTTTTATAATAATATTGAACCGCTAAATCATCATTTTTTAATTTTTCATAGCAATTCCCTATTCGCAATAAGGCAAATGACGTTGGATCATCAAGCTTTAAAGTAATACTATAAAATTCTATTGCTTCTTCAAAGCGCTTTAACTTTTCAAGTACTTTACCCTTTTCAAGATAGGCTCCTACAAAAGTATCGTCTGAAATAATTGCGAAATCAAAGGCAGCTAAGGCTTTTTTATATTCTTTTAATGTAAAATATTGTTTGCCTAGTTGGTGCCATCCTACTTCACAGTAAGGGTTTTCATCCAGAAATATATTTAGATATTCAATGGCCTCTTTGTTTTGGTCCATAAAGTCAAAACAATAAATAACGTTATAAAGTGCAGAATAGTCTTCAATATCTTCTTCAAGACATTTCATAAAATACGTTTTTGCTTCTTCAAACTCATCTAAAAACAAGTATTCCATACCTATTAATGAATACAAATCAACGACGTCATCAGTTAATTCCAATGCTTTTTTAAGAACATCAATGGCTTGTAAGTGTTCCTCTTTTTTAGATAATATATTAGCCTTTTGGATAAAAACCTCTTCATTCAAAGGGTCAATGCGATACAATTCATTTAAAAGCGTATCTGCCTGAACGAGTTTGTTTTCAAACACATAAACTTCAACCTTAAAAAGCTTTAAATTAGTTGATGTAGGATGCTGGTCTAACCCCAATTTAATAGCTTTTTTTGCTAAAGACATTTTTCCTTGATTGAGGTAATGATGGATAATGTTTTCAAACTCTTCTGAATCAAAAAACAAAACATTGTTTGTTTTTAACATGGATTCAAATTTTATAAGAGGCAAACTATTGTTGTCGTTAGAGTTATACTCCATAAGCACATTTGTATGATTCTATTTCAATAAAATTAAGGTTCTAATCCTTTTTTTAAGAATTATAACACAAATGTTTTTAACAAAGTAATGAACATATTAATCTTTAGTTTAGTAAAAGAGATGCTTACGATTGATTGTCAGAAGGTTGTTGCCGTTCTATTTTTTATGATTTCATTTAAAATAGAGATGATTATTGAGCAACCTTTAACAATTTCTTCTTTTGAAATGGTTAAAGGGGGTGTTATTCTTACGGCTTTGGGTTCAAATAAGAGCCAAAATAGAATTAATCCATGTGTTTGACATTGAAGAATGATTTGGTTTGCTATGTCTTCCGAAGGGGTTATTAGGGCAAGCATTAAGCCTTTTCCCCGTAGTTCAGAAATGAGAGGATGAACCAGAAGCTTTCTAAATAGTTGTTCCTTTTCTAATGTTTGCGCGATCAAATCAGTTTCAACGACTTCCTTTAACGTGGCCAATGCTGATGCCGCGATTACGGGATGTCCACCAAACGTTGTGATATGTCCTAATTTAGGATGGTCTTGTAGTACATCCATAAGCGAACTAGAGGCTGTAAAGGCTCCTATTGGCATCCCACCCCCAAGTCCTTTTCCTGTCACCAATATATCAGGGATACAGTTATAGTGTTCAAACCCAAAAAGTTTTCCTGTTCTTCCAATGCCAGGTTGTATTTCGTCTAAGATCAATAATGCCCCAACGGCATTACATTGGTTACGTATCTTTTCTAAATAGCTATTTTTGGGTAAAATAAAACCGGCGCCACCTTGTATGGTTTCTAATATAACACAAGCTGTATTTGTCGTTATTTTACTTAAATTTAATGTATCATTAAAGGTTATAAATCTAACATCTGGGAGTAGGGGTCTATAAGCCTGTTTACGTTCTTCAGTTCCCATAACACTCATTGAACCCATCGTAGACCCGTGATAGGCGTCGTATGCAGCGATTATTTCACTTCTTCCTGTGGCTCGTTTTGCCAATTTTAATGCCCCTTCAATAGCTTCGGTTCCAGAATTTGTTAAGTATGTTTTTTCTAAAGGGAAGGGAAGGTTTTTTGCCAATAATTTAGTGAGTTCTACTGCTGGTTTTTGGATATATTCACCATAAACCATAACATGCGCATATTTATCCAACTGTTCCTTAATGGCATGGGTGACTTTTGGATGATTATGACCTAAAGTGCAGGCAGAAACACCAGCAACAAAATCTAAATATGGGGTATTGTTGGTGTCATAGATATATGATCCATTGGCATGGGAAATTTCCATCGCTAAAGGATGTGGTGTTGTTTGGGCTTGATATTTAAAGAAGTCTGATGTCATGTTCTATTTGACAACGTTAGGTTTTAATAGCTTATTTTTATCTTTAATTCGTTGTGGTAAATTTCTTGATGCTTTGGCATCTTCATCCTTATTAGGTTTGGCTTCGTCATCAGCTTTTTCAATTCGTTTTAACATAGAGGCATCAAAAAAATCTTCTTGCGGCACATAATCATCTAATCCTTTTATTGTTGGTAAAACAATAGGCGGATCATCTTTAAATAAATCTTCAACACTATTTGGGCGTTCATCTTCACGCCAGTCAAAACCTTTTAGAATTTTTTCCTTTCCAGGAAAATCTGCCTCTGGATAAATCTTACCATCAATTTGATTTAATTTTCTAACTTCTTCGATGACTTTGTTCTCCATGAAAATTTTAATACGTCCTGACTTCGATTTATCAATTCCAGCCAACTCATTTTTATCATTTCTAATATAATAGATAGACTCGGCGTTTTTAATAATATCGACTGTTTTTAGTTGATTATCATCATTAAATATACCGACAAGTCGCTGCCCAGAAATTTGATTATACCCAGCGCCCAACGTGTCTTGACTTATTAAGAAGGCGTTTTTAAATACAATTAACGAATCTAATTTTTCAGTTTCTGGATTGGAAATAAGATGAATGGTATCCCCAGTCATTTGATTGTCAAGATTCCATAATATAGGTCTTCGCTTTGTAGCAAAAGCATCTGTACTTGATAGTTTTGAAATATTAATAAGTTTAGTTAATCCGATTTCATGGTTCACATACACAGAATCTGCTTTACCACTCATATCAGATTTATAAATTTTTACATTTTTGAAAGCTCTTGTTATTCTTTTTTCAGGTTTGCCCGTTACCATCAACGTATCGGCATGCATATATATCGAATCATGTTCTTGAACGGTTATAGCCAAAGCGCGTTTGGTTATAAATACGGAATCTTTTTCTTTAAACACTTCGGCATAGTGTCCTTTTACAATGCTGTGATTTAATGTGTCTGTGACTTTAATATTATTGGTTGCCGAAGCAAAACTCGTATTATTATCAAAATAGAGGCTATCACCTTCAATGATTCTGTTGTCATAATTAATTTTTGCTTTTTTTAAAGCATGCCCAATTTTGGTTTTGGTGTTGTAGTGCCCTTTTTCGCAATACGTGGTACTTTCTGGGGTTGTTATAGTTGAAGGCCCATATAAATAGGCCTGACCTGTATCTGAATAAAAATCGAAATAGTTTGATTTAATGGTCGCATCTTTATTGACCAGAACGACATTGGTTACAAATTGATATTTTTTAAGATTCATATAATAACGTCCAATCTTACTGGTAATCGTGCCTGAGGTATCTTTAACTACCGATCCACCATTTCTGTAAAACGCTTCTTGTTTAACACGATCAAAATATAAGGTGTCTGTCTTTATGGTTGAACTTGGGTCGGTTAAAACCACGTCCCCACTGGCAAATGCTAATTTGGTTTTACCACTATATTCAGCATATTTCGAAGACATATTGATTGTGTCGCCCTGAATCATTTTAACGTTGCCATACGCCTCAATAAAATTTTCATTTCCATAATAATAGGCTTTATCGCACCACACATGAATGCTTTCAT
>CAXBHA010000088.1:0-7834 GCA_963974955.1 uncultured Yeosuana sp.
TTATTTTTTTATTATCAAAACATACAACTATTAAAACTGAAAGAAATTTTTATAAAGCCCTTGTTGATATTAATAAAGAAGAAATTAATATAAATTCCGGAAATTTTCATCATAGAAAAGATGGCTTAGAATTTCAAAACGCCAATCATTTTTACAGTATAGATATTGATTTATTTGGTCGAGGATCCTTTTTTCAATATATCAACAGAACCACTATTAATGAAGGGACCCATAAGTTGGCAGCTGCTTTAAAAGCTAATGATATTGATGACATTAAGATGAGGCAAGAAGCTATTAAAGAGCTAAACTTAAAACCACAATGGCGTCAATATTATGCCGCTACTTCAAGTCTTGTAGTGGTTGAAACCTCTGCAAAAAGCGTTATCGATTGGTTGAAAAATCACAAGCCATTTATGTCAAAACCAATAAAATGGCTACCTATAAGTTTTAGTGTACTTTCTTTAGTATTATTGGGGTTAATTATTTTTAATATTATAGATAAATCTTTAATTGGATACTGGTTATTGGTTGGATTGGGAGTAACAGCGATATATTTTAAAAAGATCAATGATTTATCTTCAAATTGTGATAAGGTAAAAGATACTTTTAGGCAGTATGCCTCTCTACTTGATCAAATTGAAACTGAAACATTTACTTCTAAATTATTACAACAAAATCAAGATCAAATAAAATCTGAAGAAAAAAAAGCATCTGTTATTTTTAAGGAATTTTCAAAAGCATTAGATGCACTTGATAACCGAAATAACTTGATTTCTGCCATTTTTGGAAATGGTTTGTTCCTTCTAGACTTAAAACATAGCTATCATATTGAGCAATGGATTTTACAATATGCTAATAAAGTGGCCGATTGGTTTGAAGTAGTGTCATTTTTTGACGCGTATAATTCATTTGGAAATTTCGCATTCAACCATCCGGATTTTGTTTCTCCTGATATTCTAAACAAAGGACCTGTTATAAAAGCAACAGAATTGGGGCATCCGTTACTCAAAAAAACGAAGCGTATTGATAGTGATTTAATGATAGATAATAAACAGTTTTTTATTATTACCGGAGCCAATATGGCTGGGAAAAGTACTTTTTTAAGAACCGTTTCTTTACATATAGTCATGGCAAATGTAGGATTGCCGGTTTGTGCCAAAACAAGTCAATACAGCCCAATTAAATTAATTACCAGTATGCGCACCAATGACTCTTTAAATGATGAAAGTTCGTATTTCTTTTCAGAATTAAAGCGTTTGAAATATATTGTTGATGCTATTCAAAAGGAGCCTTATTTTATTGTGTTGGATGAAATTTTAAAAGGCACTAATAGCACCGATAAGGCTATTGGTTCTAGAAAGTTTGTAGAAAAATTGGTAGCTTCAAATGCAACTGGAATTATTGCAACACATGATTTAAGTTTGTGTGTAATTGAAAAAGAACATGAAGAGGTGAAAAACTATTATTTTGATGCTGAAATCATTCAGAATGAACTTTATTTTGACTATACCTTGAAAGTTGGTATTTGTAAAAATATGAATGCATCTTTTCTATTAAAAAAGATGGATATTGTTTAGATTATTTATTGGTGTAGCATTCACATTTGTGCCATAAGTCATTATCTTTATAGGCATGCAACATCCATCTAAACTCCCCAATGTAGGTACCACGATTTTCACCGTTATGAGTGCACTAGCTGCAAAACATAATGCTATTAACTTATCGCAAGGGTTTCCCAATTTTAAAAGTGATCAAAAACTAATTGATTTGGTTACCAAAGCCATGAAAATGGGCTATAATCAATATGCACCAATGGCTGGAATTTTAGAGTTGCGCGAACAAATAGCAGAGAAATTTGACATTTTGTATCAATCATCCTATCATCCAGAAACTGAAATAACTGTAACAGCTGGAGCAACACAGGCTATTTCTTGTATTATTTCGGCATTTGTAAACAGAGGCGATGAGGTTATAATTTTCAGACCTGCCTATGATTGCTACGAACCATTTATTGAATTAAACGGAGCAAAAACCATATCAATACAATTGGAAGCGCCTCATTATTCTGTCAATTGGGGGTCGGTAAAGCAACAAATCAATAATCATACAAAAATGATTATTATTAATACGCCGCAAAATCCAAGCGGTAGTATTTTTACTAAAAAGGACATGTTGCAGTTACAAGAAATAACAAAAGGAACTAATATTGTAGTGTTAAGCGATGAAGTGTATGAGCACATTATTTTCGATGGCGAACGGCACCAAAGTGCTTGTTTGTTTCCCGATTTAAAATCTCGAAGTTTTGTCGTGGCCTCATTTGGTAAAACCTTTCATAACACAGGATGGAAGGTTGGCTATTGCTGTGCTCCCAAGGAGTTGATGGTTGAATTTAGAAAAATCCATCAGTTTAATGTGTTTTGTGTAAATCATCCCATCCAAAAAGGCTTGGCCGAATATCTTAAAGAACCTAGTCATTATCTTGAATTGTCTCAATTTTATCAAGAAAAAAGAGATTTGTTTTTAAATCTTATTAAAACATCCAGATTTAAGTTTTTACCATCAAAAGGGACCTATTTTCAGGTTTTGGATTATTCCGAAATCACAACTGAACACGATGTAAAATTTGCTCAACAATTAACCAAAGAAGCTGGCATTGCCTCCATACCATTATCGGTATTTAATGCAAATAATTTGGATCATGGGGTATTGCGATTTTGCTTTGCAAAAACGAATGACACCTTAAAAAAAGCGGCAGACATTTTAAACCAAATTTAATTTCATTAACCAATCGGTTTGTTTGTCGTTACCAATATAAAACGGATGGCTGCCAAATTTTTCAAAGCCCATACGCTCATAAAAACGTATGGCGTTAGTGTTTTTCTCCCAGACGCCTAACCATATATAATTTGCATGAGAGGCTTGCGCTTTATGGATACAATATTCTAATACGTATTGTCCTATGTGTTTTCCTTGGTGGTTTTCAAGAACATAAAGGCGTTCTAATTCAAAAGCATTTAAGTCAAAAAGCTCAGTCTGTGCCTCTTTGACATTTGTTTTACAATATCCAACGCACTCTGTATTTAGATACACAAAATAAAAGTCTGAATTAGGATTTTGTAGCTCGTTTTTAATGGTATGTCTTGTTAATGCTATAGACAAATGAGCTTCAAAATCATCAGGATTATTTTTGTTTTGAAATGCGGTGATAAATGTTTCTTTGGAAATATGGGTAAGTGCCTCCAAATCATTAACGTTGCATTTAACAATATTTAAATTCATATTAATTTGATTAATTCTGATAAAAAATTAATTACTTTTATAATTGCTAATATTACTATGAAAAATCAACTTTTTAATTAAAAAATCATGAAATTATATATTACACTATTGTTTGTTTGCCTGTCATTCTTGGTTAATGCCCAAGAGGTGATTAGTAATGGAGAGACTTATGAAATAAAAGGAAAGTCAATTATAAAAGATGGGGTTGATGTAACGGCATCATTAAATACGGAACAACAGGCTCAGATCAGAGCTGCTCTTAAAGAAAAAAAGATACAAATTAAAGAAGCAAAAGAACGAGAACGCGAAATAAAAATAGCTGAAAAACGTCAAAAAGAGGCTGAGAAAAAACAAAGAAAAGCAGAAAAAGCACTTAACAAAATGGAAAGAGCTCAGTCTGATTTTGATAAGGCCATAAAAAGACATGATCAGGCCATTAAGAAATACGATAAACTTAAAAGAAAAGGAAAATTGTCACCTAATGATGATGAAAAAGCATTGAAAAGAATTGAAGATTTAAAATCTGATATAGATAGAGCGCAGAATAAACTTAAACGGGCATAATCCATCATGCAAGATCAACTTGTTATTGCATTAGTTCAAACCGATTTGATTTGGGAAAACCCAAAGCAAAACCAGAAGAATATTGCAGAAAAAATAGAAAGCATAATACAACAGGTTGATATCATTGTACTTCCTGAAATGTTTACTACGGGTTTTACAATGAATGCTAAATCGGTTGCCGAATCGATGGATGGAAAAACCCTTTCATGGATGCAAAAAACAGCGTTAAAAACCAACGCTGCCATTGTTGGAAGTCTTATTATTTTGGAAGAAAACAACTATTTTAATCGCTTGGTCTTTGTAGAGCCATCAGGAAGAATTCAGACCTATGATAAACGCCATACTTTTACGTTAGCGAAAGAAGATACAGTATATGCAGCGGGTGCTAAAAGATTAATTATTGAGTATAAAGGCTGGAAAATATGTCCGCTTGTTTGTTATGATTTGCGCTTCCCTGTATGGGCAAGAAACACTGAGGATTATGATGTTTTAATGTATGTTGCCAACTGGCCTAAACCTAGAATTTTAGCTTGGGATACCTTGTTAAAAGCACGTGCTATCGAAAACATGAGTTATTGTATTGGGGTAAATCGTGTGGGGTTGGATGAACCCCAAAATGAATATTGTGGCCATTCTGCAGCTTATGATATTTTAGGAAATGAACTAACTGCTTTTAAACCAAATAGAGAGCAAATTGAAATGGTTACTTTAGAGAGAAACCATATCAATTTTTATAGAAATAAGCTTAAGTTTTTAGATGACAGGGATACATTTACTATTGTTTAAACTCTAAAGATTCTGAAATTCCCCAATCCGCGCGTATCTCTATGTCTTTAAAAAAGCTAACACGTTCTGGTTGTATTTTATTAAGATAACTACCAGTATCGTATTTTTTATTCCCATTAGTATCAAAAATAACTCGAATAGCATAGTTGCCAGCTGTTAAATTTAAAAAGTCCAGAACTTCTTGTTTACTGGAATATTGTTCATATTTAACGTCTCCTTTATCTGTAACCAATTGAAAAATGATGGGATAAGTGGCATTGAATAGCGTAAATCGAGCATACCCAAAATCTGAGGCTTTTTTCGTTTGTACATTAAATTTTAAACTATCGTTTTTGTTACCAAATAAATCTGTAAGTGCCTCTGGCAACAATTGAATGCGGTAATTGTTTTCCTCCGTTTTTTTAAAGTTAAACACATAATTGTTGGTAATGGTATCAAAGGTCGTTTTATAATCCACCATAATAGAATCTTTATCCATGATGGTCATTTTTGAAGCGTCAAATGTTATAAAAGGAATAGATCCGGTAATTTTAAAATCCTCATCAATGCCTATAGATCCAGTTGGTATGGATTTAATGGTCAATGAATCACGCTTTTTGTTTCCAATTTGTACTGTATAATCTTTTTCAAAATTCGTATTGGAAACTTTAAAAACCAGTGAATCGGCTTCAAGTTTAGGAGCATACCAGTAATATAATGAGTCTGCTTTTTCGTCTTTTGTAATGCGATGTTTGAAATCGTTTGGAACATCCGATAGCAATTTAATATCCATGTTTTCATAATCGCCTTCATAACCAAAAGCAATTTTTTCACCGGCTATATATTGAGGTCTAAAAGACATAAAATTTAAAGCTTCTGAAAATAATCTTAAATTGTATATCGAGTCTGTTGGTACAGTAATAAAACGATTGTAAAATCCAATTTTATCTGTTTTTTGTTGAAACTTATTATCTTGATTTGTGTCTTTTAAAGCGTATAACATGTAGGTTCCGGCTTTAATATTTTCAATAGAAAACGTTGTGACGCTATCTAAGGTATTGGTTACATATTTTGGATTCTCTTTGTAAATAAGAGAGTCGTTAAATGTGGAATCCACTTCGTATAATCCAACCGATACAAAGGTGTCTGGTTTTCTATTTAAGGCATCAAAAATCTGACCTTTAACAGTAAGTGAATCTATATAACTCCCAGTTGAAAACACATACCGAAAGTATGGAAAAGGATTTTCCTCATTATTGTCTGCTATACTATTTCCAAAATTAAAAGCATAGGTGGTATTGGGTTGAAGGGTGTCAAAAATTTTAATGGTTATGTAATTGCTGGCACCACCACCTAAAGGAGTAATTTCAGGAAGTGTTTTCATTGGAGGCGAAATAATAAGCTGTTTTTGGATGTCTTTAATCTTAATGTATTCATCAAAATAAATCCGTATTTCTTTCCCATTAAAAAGGGTTGAATAATTTTCTGGAATAGATTTTAAAATCTTTGGCGGCGTAATGTCTTTATCACCTCCTTGTGGTGTTCCACGATTGGCACAATTGATAAAAATAATACTAATAAATACTATAAAAATTAAATTTGAAAGCCTTTTATTCATTACCAAAAACATAATTTAAGCAAACCTACATAATTTTATAGATATAACGTCAAACTCATTAGGCAATTGCCATGGAAACAACACTGATTTTTATGTTTTCTGCTTGATTTAAAACAGTAATACATGCTTCCATAGTGGCGCCGGTAGTAATTAAATCGTCAACTAAAAGAATGTGTTTATTGGCGATATCTTGTTTGTTTTCTAGCAAAAACAATTCGTTGGTATTATTCCATCGTGCCAATCGTTGTTTTAATACTTGCGATTCGGTATTCGTAACCTTTAAAAGAATATCATCTCTATACGATACCTCTAAGGCATTGGCAATATGTTGTGCAAACTTTGCAACTTGATTATAGCCTCTTTTTTTAAGTTTCTTTTGATGAAGCGGCACTGGGATTACTATATCAATACTATTATAAATTTTTACGGTTTTTAATTCACCACCTAACCAATCTCCTAAAAAAACTCCAATAGATTCATGTCCTTTATATTTTAAACCATGAATAAGCTGCTGTACAATTCCTTTTTTTTCAAAACGCAATAAAGCAGTCGCATTTTCTATTTTAACACGTCCATAAAAAACCTTTAATACAGTATCGTCATTATTAAAATGGAAGTTTGTTACAGGTAACTCGTTTCGGCAATTTGTACAAACAGCGTGTTCATTATCATTTAACAAATTGTGGCAAGCATAGCACACTTTTGGAAATAATAAATTGATGATTGCGTTCTCCATTAATAATAGTTATGTGGTTATGTAAACTTAAAGAAAAAATAAACCAATCCAGCTCATAATTTTTAACAAACAATTCCATTTGTTTGAATCCCTTTTTTATTTTTGCAACATGGCAAATCAAGACGATCAATTTAAGAAGGTAATCTCTCATGCTAAGGAATACGGTTATGTATTTCAAAGCAGTGAGATATATGACGGTTTAAGTGCAGTATATGACTATGCACAAAATGGCGCCGAATTAAAGAAAAACATTCGTGAGTACTGGTGGAAAGCGATGGTTCAAATGAACGAGAACATAGTGGGTATTGATGCCGCTATTTTTATGCACCCAACGACCTGGAAAGCTTCTGGACATGTTGATGCGTTTAATGATCCGTTAATTGATAATAAAGATTCCAAAAAGCGATACAGAGCTGATGTATTAATTGAGGATTATTGCGCTAAAATTGAAGCTAAAATTGATAAGGAAGTTGAAAAAGCAGCCAAACGTTTTGGAGATAAGTTTAATAAAGAAGAATTTATTTCAACAAATGAGCGTGTTTTAGGATATCAAGAAAAAATAGATACAACGCTTACACGTATGGCAAAATCTTTAGAAAAAGAAGATTTAGCGGATGTGAAAGTACTTATTGAGGAATTGGAAATTGCCGATCCTTTAACAGGTTCCAGAAACTGGACCGATGTAAAGCAGTTCAACTTGATGTTTGGTACTAAACTAGGTGCTTCTGCCGAAAACGCCATGGATTTATACTTACGTCCCGAAACAGCCCAAGGTATTTTTGTTAACTTTTTGAATGTGCAGAAAACCAGTCGTTTAAAAATCCCTTTTGGTATTGCACAAACAGGTAAAGCATTTAGAAATGAAATTGTTG
>CAXBHA010000089.1:0-7831 GCA_963974955.1 uncultured Yeosuana sp.
CACTCCAGCAATGCCAGGTGGTATGGGCGGTGGTATGCCAGGTATGATGTAAGTGTCAAGAGCCTTGATACTTAAATCAACGTGAATAATGGATAAAAAAAAGTGTTTTTATTACTTTAACATACTGATAATAAGTGTATTAAAGTAATAAAAACACTCTCATGCTTAAAAGATAAGGTTACAGAATTTTATGTAGAAATGGACGATTTTTACCCAGAATTTACTAAAATGATTGAAAACCGTCCAAAACTAGAAGATTCATCCATTAAAATACGTAATAGGTCTGGTAGATTATCCGATTTAGAGATGATGAGCATCTATTTGTTATTTCACTTTGGTCAGTCCACCAATTTTAAACATTTTTATCTGCATTATGTGAGTAAACATCTAGATGATCTGTTTCCTGGCTTGATTAGTTAAGTTGTGAACGTTTCAATGCTCGACAGGAAAGAGTGCTGTTGCCATGGATGATGTGCTTAAAATATAAGGGATTAGGCAAGCCCAGAGGTATCAACTATTTTGGTTCTACCTTGCTTAGAGTTTGTCATATCAAACGAGAAAAGCAAAACAAGGTATTTAAAGGAATTGCCACAAAAGGAAAGTCGACCATGGGATGGTTCTTTGGCTTTAAACTTCATCTTATCATTAATGACAGGGGAGAGTTATTGTCTTTCTATCTTACCAAAGGCAATGTAGATGACAGGAATGTCGAAGTAATGACAGCAATGACAAAAGAGATTTTTGGAAAGTTATTTGGTGATAAAGGCTATATTTCTCAAGCCTTGCCTGAACTCCTGTTTCAAGATGGAATCCAACTAATTACAAAGGGGAGAAAGAATATGAAAAAACAAAATCTTTCTGATGTGGATGCCATTCTTTTAAGAAAAAGAGCCTTAGTTGAATCCGTTAATGATGAACTTAAAAACATGTGTAAAATAGAACATACAAGACATATCGGTCTGTCAAAGGGTTTCTTGTAAATATTGTGGCTGCTTTAACTGCCTATTGCTTTTTTCCTAAAAAACCATCCCTTAACATTACTCCAATAGAACCTAATCAACTAACTTTATGGGCGGCTTAAACATTATTCACGTTAACCTATTGTCATTCTTTTGTAAAAATAAAAATCCTCTTACAAAACTATCAATCAACAACTTTGCCCTATATATAAACAGCCTATTTGTTTATTAACCTATAAATTAAAATAGCTGTTCTTTTTGTAAGTGTTTCAATGGTGTTTAAATTAACTGTTTCCTTAGGTGTATGCGCACCACTTCCCATACTGCCAAGTCCATCCAAACAATCTACATATTCAGCAACAAATGACGTGTCGGCAGCACCACGTTTCCCAGGATCATACGCCTTTACACCACCTTGTTTTAAATCTAAACTAACTTGATTTAATGTGTTTAAGAGTCTATAATTTCCTTCGGTAGCTTCCATTGCCGGATAACTATCAGTAAATGATATTTTTGCTGAAGTTTTTGGTAAATTACTGGCCACTATGGTCTTCATTTTATTTCGTGCATTTTCCTTTTGTTCTTCCGAAATAAATCGAAGTCCTCCATCAACAACCGCCGTTTGTGCCACTACGTTGCTTTTCCCAAATGCCGTTCCTTTACTCATAGTTTCATCAAAATTCACTGCAGTTCCACCTAAAACAACACCTGGATTGAAGGTTAAATAGTCCTCACCGCGTACCTCATTATAAAATGAATTAAGAATCCGTGACATTTCAAAAATAGCCCCAGCTCCTGTGTTTTCGTTAAATATACCTGAAGAATGGGCTCGTTTTCCTTCAACTTCAACTTTCCATCCTGAAGACCCTCTTCGTGCAACAGTAGCATAATTAAATCCTGTGGATGTTTCAAAACATAACGCAACGTCACTGCGTTTAGCAGCATCAATTAAATGCTTTCTGCTAATTTCGAGCGGTTTCCCGGTTGATTCCTCGTCGCCAGTAAATGCAACAATTATTTGAGCGTTATTTAATAATCCATTTTCTTTAAGTGCTTTTAAGGCATATAGAATAATAATGTCTCCTCCTTTCATGTCATTTCCGCCTGGAGCTTCTGCTACGCTATCATTCAGCATTTTAAACTCTTGAAATGGACTGTCGGCTTCAAAAACTGTATCCAAATGCCCAATTAGCAATAATTTCTTGCCTTTTCGGCCACCGTTTTCCGCAAACAGATGTCCTGAGCGGTTCACTTCTGTCATATCATACCAAGTTGTGTTAAAACCTATGTTTTCAAAAGCAGTTCCAAATTCTAATCCTACCTTCTTAACGCCTTCATGATTCATAGTGCCACTATTTATATTGACTACTTTTTCTAGAAATTTTATGGCTTCGGAATTATTAACTTCTATAGTTTTAAGTATTTTATTTTCAGTCCTATTTAGTTTCTGGCCATATGCACTAAAAAAAGAGCTTAAGACAAAAACGGCTGTAAGTTTTAATAAAGCGTTATTATCCATCATAAAAAAAAAAATTAAATTAGTCTCTAATTAAAGGCAACGTTGAACAACGCAATAAGCCTTCTTGTTTTGCTATTTCGGCATACGGCACTTCCTCGACAGTAAACCCTTGTTCACGTAACCAGGTATTTAAGCGGGTGAAGTTCTTTTCAGAAATAATAACTGTTTCAGAAATAGAAAACACATTACTATTCATGTTGTACATTTCTTCTTTGGTAATTTCGAACACATTGTCTTTTCCGAAGAAATCCACTAACCATTGATATTCACGCTCTATCAAAAATCCGTTTTTGTGCAAAATGGCCTTGTTGGTCCCTATAGGTTGAAAACAGCAATCTAAATGTAGAGCGTTTTCCATTGGATTGGTATTCGACTTTTTTAATTCAAAACCTCTAACCTTTTTATCTGGAAACAATTCTTGCAATGCAATGACAGCATCCATATTGGTTCTGGCAGTAATATAATCTGCATAGTCTTCTCCCGAATAGGTGCCCACAAAAATATAATCATTCCAAAGCATCACATCGCCGCCTTCGGCATGACATTCTTTTGGAAGAATGATACGCTTTTTAGGTTCTATTTGATTCCATAAATAATCAATAGCATGAATTTCTTCTTCTCTATTAGGCAAAATATTGGCTCTTATAATTTTATCTTCAATGACGAAGGCAATATCTCTGGAAAAAATTTGATTACAATTTTTTATAACTTCCGGTCTATACACTTTGATACTATATTTTTCAAAAACGGCAGCAACAGCTTCCATCTCAAGAATCATGTCTTCTTCCTTGGGATAGGTCCCCGCTTTGACATGCTGAATACTTTTGGGATCGTAACAGTCTTCAATTTTAGGCACTGGGCCGTTACTTTTTGCAGTTCCTAAAACGACTGCCCTTAAGCGAGAGGTTTCATTTTTAATATTTAATTGTACCATTTAGCTAATATAAAAAAAGCTTCATGGAAATTATGAAGCTTAATGTTTTGTATTTAAAACCAATTATCTTTTACTAATATCTACAAAAGGCCTTACTGTTGCTCCAACATAAATTTGCCTTGGTCTTCCTATAGGTTCTTTATTTAAACGCATTTCTCTCCATTGGGCTATCCAGCCAGGTAAACGGCCCAATGCAAACATGACCGTAAACATATCGGTAGGGATTCCCATGCCTCGATAAATGATCCCTGAATAAAAATCAACATTTGGATATAGCTTTCTATCTACAAAATATGGGTCTTCCAATGCTTCTTTTTCAAGTCCTTTTGCAATATCTAAAATCGGATCCTCAACACCTAAATTGCTTAAAACCTCATCGGCTGCTTTTTTAATGATTTTAGCTCGAGGGTCGAAGTTTTTGTACACGCGGTGCCCAAATCCCATTAAACGGAAAGGATCGTCTTTATCCTTGGCTTTAGCCATATATTTTTTGGTATCGCCGTCATCAGCTTTAATAGCTTCCAACATTTCTAGCACAGCTTGGTTAGCTCCACCATGAAGTGGTCCCCAAAGCGCAGAAATACCTGCTGACAATGAAGCAAACAAACCTGCATGAGATGACCCTGTGATCCTAACAGTCGATGTAGAGCAGTTTTGTTCGTGGTCTGCATGTAAAATCAATAATTTATCTAAAGCGTCAATCAAAATTTTACTTTGTATATAACACGCATTAGGCTGGCTAAACATCATTTTTAGTATGTTTTCAACATAACCTAAGGAATTGTCGCCATAATCTAAAGGCAAACCAAATTTTCTACGATAGGTCCAGGCTACTAAAACAGGGAATTTACCAAGTATCTTAACGATAGCCTTGTACATATCTTCTTCAGAATTAACATTAACTGAAGAAGGGTTAAAAGCTGTCAATGCACTTGTAAGAGATGCGACGACACCCATTGGATGTGCCGTTTTTGGAAATGCATCAACTATTTTACGAACATCATCATCTACAATTGATTGAGCTTTAATATCATGATGAAATTTATCGTTTTGCTCTTTAGTAGGCAATTCGCCAAAAATTAAAAGATAAGCTACTTCTAAGAAATCAGCTTTTTCTGCTAATTCTTCAATAGAATAACCTCTATATCTTAAAATACCTTTTTCACCATCTAGAAACGTTATAGCACTTTCGCATGACCCCGTGTTTTTATATCCAGGGTCTATGGTGATTACACCGCCCGATTCACTTCTGAAATTAGAAATATCAATAGCTAATTCATTTTCTGTTCCTTCTATTACGGGAAGTTGTATTTTTTTTCCGTTGACTTCGATAGTAGCCGTGTTTGCCATAAGTTTGAATAATTTTAATTCTTTAATTGAATTGCTAATTTACGAAATATCCCATTATTAATATTAGTGTTAAAACCAAAGATTTAATGAATTAACAAAATATTTGGAATTAATGTAAAAAAAAGCGATTATAAAGAATAATCGCTTTTAAAATATTTGAATGTCCGTAATTTGCCATAAGTCTGAAAATATAATAATTTTGTCATTCCGACAAAGGAGGAACCGCATTGATTTTAATGGATTCTTCATTTCGTTTCACTCCATTCTGAATGACAAAAATGGTATTATGAATGAATACGGACATTCAATAAAATATTCTGGAATATTTTCCAGATTTATTTTTAGAATATTAAATAGAACTTGCCAATTCATTTTTAGTCTCAACCATCTTTTTCAACATTTCTGTAGTTATCGATTTTGGTCGTTCAAGAGGATATCCTAAAGCTCTATCCCATATTATATTCGATAGCACTCCAAAGGATCTTCCAATCGCAAATAGCACCGTATAAAAATCGTACTGAGTAACACCAAAATGCCATTGCACAACCCCAGATTGGGCATCTACATTTGGCCAAGGATTCTTAGCTTTACCATGTTCTCGTAATATGTCTGGAACTACTTTATATAACGCATCTACATATTTAAACAATAGATCTTCCGGCATGTGTTTTAAACAAAATTCTCTTTGAACCGTATATCTTGGGTCTGTTTTCCGAAGAACCGCGTGACCATAACCTGGTATAACCTGCCCGCCATTTAAAGTATCCCAAACATATTGCTTCATTTCTTCTTCTGTAGGTATTTCACCACGCATTTGTTCCCTTAAGCCTTGTAACCATCTAAGCACTTCTTGATTGGCCAATCCATGAAGCGGCCCCGCTAACCCATTAATCATTGCTGAAGTGGCAAAATAAACGTCGGAAAGGGAACTCGCCACTAAATGTCCTGTATGCGCACTTACATTCCCGCTTTCATGATCGGCATGGATAATAAAATACATTCTGGACACATCATCATAAGGCGTCTCCTTACCCATCATAAAGGCAAAATTTCCGCCCAAATCCAACGCAGGGTCTGGAAACCTATGTCCTTTTTCTGGATGATATAATTTATTATAAATATAAGCGCCAATCAATGGCATTTTAGCAAGTAGATTCGTTGCATCTTCGTAGGTGTAACTCCAATAATCCATCTTACTCATTCCTTGCTTATATTTTGTGTTAAAATGAGATTCTCTCTCCAGGCTCATCACCGCCGCAGACAAGATTGCCATAGGATGGCTATTACTGGGAAATGCATCAATCACATCCCATACATATCGTGGAACGATTTGTCTGTTTTTGAAATCGACCATTAACGCCATCACTTCTTCCTTTGTAGGTATTTCCCCAGTTAACAATAAATAATATAATCCTTCAACATAGGGCATGTCCGCTCCTTCTGGTTTTGGCAATTTCTTTAAAACCTCTGGCAATGTAAATCCTCTATAACGAATACCTTCATAAGGATCTAAATAAGAAATATCTGTAACTAAGCTCTTTATGCCTCTCATCCCTCCAACGACCTGTGCTACCGTTACGTGATCAATAATTGTATCTCCATGCTCTTCTAACAATTTTGTGATTTTAGGCCTGTGATCTTGAATTTTTTCGTATAATTTGTCTTTTAATCCACTCATGACATTGTTTTTTTAAGTTTTGCGGAAGGATTAATTTTTAAATATATCAATAATTTAACATTTAAAATATGACTTATGTCACTAATTAACATGCACGTAACCTATGTTACACAAATAACATAATCCTATTGATAAAACAAAAAAAAGCCAAATTCATTTCTGAATTTGGCTTTTAAAAATCTATTGATTTGTTTTATTTTATCTTAAACGCTTTGTCTTGAGGAAAATATGCTGAAGAGCCCAATTCTTCTTCAATGCGAAGCAATTGGTTGTATTTAGCCATACGATCACTTCTGGAAGCAGAACCCGTTTTAATTTGACCACAATTTAAAGCGACTGCCAAATCTGCAATAGTAGTATCTTCAGTTTCGCCAGAACGATGCGACATTACGCTTGTATAACCCGCATTTTTAGCCATATTAACCGCTGAAATAGTTTCGGTCAATGAACCAATCTGGTTTACTTTTACTAGAATTGAATTAGCGATTCCTTCTTTAATACCACGAGATAGGCGTTTTACATTGGTCACAAATAAATCATCACCTACTAATTGAACTTTACTACCAATTTTATCCGTTAATAATTTCCAACCATCCCAATCGTTTTCATCCATCCCATCTTCTATGGAAATAATTGGGTATTTAGCCGCTAGTTCAGCCAAGTAATCTGCTTGTTCAGCAGAAGTTCTTACTTTTCCCTTATCTCCTTCAAACTTGGTATAATCATACTTTCCATCTGCATAAAATTCAGCAGATGCACAATCTAAAGCAATCATAACATCACCTCCAAAAGTGTATCCCGCATTCTCAACAGCTAATTTAATAGAATCTAAAGCATCTTCAGTGCCACCGGCTAATGTAGGTGCAAAACCACCTTCATCTCCAACAGCAGTGCTTAAACCTCTATCATGTAATACCTTTTTTAGATGATGAAAAATTTCAGTTCCCATTTGCATAGCATGTGAGAAATTTTTAGCTTTTACTGGCATAATCATAAACTCTTGAAATGCTATAGGCGCATCACTATGTGACCCTCCGTTGATGATATTCATCATTGGTACAGGAAGTGTATTGGCAGAAACACCACCAACATAACGATATAAAGGAAGCCCTAACTCAGCCGCCGCCGCTTTTGCAACCGCTAAAGACACTCCTAAAATAGCATTGGCCCCTAATTTTGATTTGTTTGGGGTACCGTCTAATTCAATCATCATTTGATCGATTAGGTTTTGTTCAAATATAGACACGCCAAGTAATTCTTGGGCAATGATGGAATTTACATTATCGACCGCTTTCAAAACACCTTTTCCCATGAAAGCTTTTCCGCCATCTCTTAATTCAACAGCTTCATGCTCTCCGGTTGAAGCACCAGAAGGCACTGCAGCTCTTCCT
>CAXBHA010000090.1:0-7760 GCA_963974955.1 uncultured Yeosuana sp.
ATTTTTAATTAAACTAACAAAAATCATATTCTACTTATACATAATATACTTTTTTTGCAGATAATATTTTGTGAATAAAACCACCTATTATCGCTAAGTATTTAGGTAAAAATAATAAAAGCTAACATAACTAACTGTAAGCAATTAACATACATAATAATAATTCTGTATATGCTAACATTTTAAAATTTAAGCAATGAATAAATTTCTTTTACATCTATTACTAATATTTCCTATTATTGGGTTTGCTCAAGATCATTCAAATTCAATAAATAGTCATAATGACGATTTCAAAAGGATTAAAATCTCATTGGCTTTTGCACAAACTTATATTCCTACTTATCATTTACATGAAGAAAGTGAAAGCGCGCAATTAATACCAACAAATGGTCTTGATATTCAATACAATTTTAACCACAAATTCTTCGTCAAATGGACAAATGAGCTGGAATTTTTAACCTACAATCTAAAAAATAATGATGGTGAAGAAAGAGTTAGGGAAAATGCCTTTTTGAGTACTCTGACCCTGGGCTATGAATTCTATGATAAACTTGCAGTTATTGCTGGTGTGGGCTACGAACTTGAGAAGTCTAAAAATCTTATAGTATATAGATTTGGTATGGAGTACAGCTTTTCAATAGGAGGAAATTGGGAATTATCACCTGAATTGTTATATGATATTAAAGAAGAATCCCATACTGCAATTACTTGGGGTCTCGGGATAGGTTGCAGAATTTAATGTTCTATTTTGAAAACCATCAATAATTATAGAAGAAACAAGGATTGAAAAAAAAGACATGAAGCTGGTATAAAATAGGCATTAAAGTTTGTAGCTCTGCAGACTGTGTCTCGGTTTAACAGGGAAGTAACACTCAATCCGCCTCTACTCTTATAATTAACTTTTAAATTTAAAACCAAAACCATCCAACAATTTTAGCCAGTTGCTACCTCAGCATACAAATCAAAATCGGCTGCATCGGTGATTTTTACTGTTGCAAACTGACCAGTTTTTAAATAGATTTTAGTCGCATCTATGAGGACTTCATTATCCACGTCAGGTGAATCAAATTCCGTACGTCCAACAAAATAATTACCTTCTTTCCTGTCAATTACCACTTTAAAAGTTTTGCCTATTTTTTCTTGATTCAATTCCCAAGAAATCTGAGCTTGAATCTCCATAATTTCATTGGCACGTTCTTGTTTCACTTCTTCTGGCACATTGTCTTCCAACTTAAACGCATGTGTGTTTTCTTCATGTGAATAGGTAAAACAACCTAATCGCTCAAAACGCATTTCCTTTACCCATTGTTTTAGGTTTTGATAATCGTCTTCTGTTTCTCCTGGGTATCCAACAATCAAGGTGGTTCTAATAGTCATTTCAGGAACAAGTGCTCTAAAATCTTGAAGCAATTTCGTGGTTTTTTCTTTAGTTGTTCCGCGACGCATACTTTTAAGAATCCTATCGGAAATATGTTGCAACGGAATATCAATATAATTACAAATTTTTGGTTCGTGTTTCATAACGTCCAACACGTCCATTGGAAATCCAGCAGGAAATGCATAATGCAAACGAATCCATTCAATCCCTTCAACTTTTACTAAAGCCTCAAGAAGTTCGGCTAAATTTCTTTTTTTATAAATATCAAGACCGTAATAGGTTAAATCCTGAGCAATCAAAATCAATTCTTTTACACCTTTGGCAGCCAATTTTTCAGCTTCAATAATAATTTCTTCAATCGGTGTTGATTTATGTTTACCGCGCATCAAAGGAATCGCACAAAAACTACAAGGCCTATCACAGCCTTCGGCAATTTTTAAATACGCATAATTCTTAGGTGTGGTGGTTAAGCGTTCGCCAATAAGTTCATGCTTATAATCGGCACCCAGAGCTTTTAACAATCCAGGTAATTCTGTCGTCCCAAAATATTCATCTACACTGGGTATTTCCTTTAACAGATCTGGTTTATAGCGCTCACTTAAACATCCCGTTACAAAAACTTTATCAACATCACCATCTTTCTTTTTTTGGACATACTCCAATATAGTGTTAACACTTTCTTCTTTGGCATTATTAATAAATCCACAGGTATTAATTACTACAATATTGCCTTCTTCTTCGTGCACAACATCTTTTCCACTGGCTTTTAACTGGCCCATAAGCACCTCACTGTCGTAAACATTTTTACTACAACCAAGTGTTACTACATTAATCCTATTTTTCTTTATCGATTTTGTGCGCATACCTTCCTTAAATAAGTGTGCAAAGATACATAATGATTGTGGATATTCTATTTTAGAACTACCATTAACGAATGTTTAATATTGATTGTTGATTAAACCTTTTATATATTTGAGTGTCTTAAAATAGAACCTACTGTTATGAAACCATTTTTATACTCAATTTTTTGCCTTATTTTATTTGCTGGTTGTTCTTCCAATAATGATGTTATAGAACCGGATCCTGTAACTGAGGATATTTATTTTCCTCCATCAAATTCTGATACTTGGGAGACTAAATCTCTAGCTGATTTAGGATGGAAAGAAAATCAACTTCAACCTTTAATAGATTATTTAGAACTTAAAAATACCAAAAGTTTTATAATACTTTATAATGGTCGAATTGTGGTTGAAAGCTATCTAAATGGCCATACATTGTCATCGCCTTGGTATTGGGCAAGTGCTGGTAAAACACTAACCTCAACAGTATCTGGAATTGCTCAAGAAGAAGGTTTAATTGATATCAACAACAAAGTATCTGATTATTTGGGAATTGGTTGGACAAGTGCGCCATTGGCCAAGGAAAATTTAATTACCTGTAAAAACTTACTATCAATGACCTCTGGTTTAGATGATAGCTTAGGAGATGATGTGTCTCCAGCAAACCTGCAATATATAGCTGATGCTGGCACACGATGGGCGTATCACAATGTGTATGTAAAAATGCAAGATGTTGTGGCAACGGCTAGTAATGATACTTGGACTAATTATTTTAATACTAAATTGAGAGATAAAACAGGTATGTCTGGCAGTTGGATAAATTTAGATAATTTAAGTGTATATTGGAGTAATACCAGAAGCATGGCTCGCTTTGGACTTATGATTTACGCTAAAGGCACATGGGAAAACATTCAAATTGTACCAGAAGCGTATTTAAATGAAGCAACCAATACTTCTCAAGCTATTAATCAAGCTTATGGTTATCTCTGGTGGTTAAACGGTAAATCAACTTATCATTTACCAGGCTTACAAATAGAATTTAATGGTGAATTAATACCAAATGCACCAGCAGATATGTTCGCTGCTTTGGGTAAAAACGACCAAAAAATTTATGTTGTTCCAAGTAAAAAATTAGTTGTCATAAGAATGGGCGATGTCGCCAATCCTGATAATCCAACCTTTGCTTTGTCGGGTTTTGATGATGAGTTATGGGGTAAAATTAATGCCCTGATTGATTAAAATATAATACTATCATAATAATGAGAGTCCTGCTATACACAGTCATTTTTTACTTAAAAAAAGAATCGACAAACTCATATTTATTAAACACTTGAAGATCTTCGATTCCTTCACCGACACCAATATATTTAACAGGTATTTTAAATTGATCGGAAATACCAATCACCACACCACCTTTAGCCGTTCCGTCAAGTTTTGTAACCGCTAAGGATGTTACCTCTGTGGCTGTTGTAAACTGCTTGGCTTGTTCAAACGCATTTTGCCCCGTAGAACCATCTAAAACCAACAACACGTCATGAGGCGCGCTATCCACTACTTTTTGCATGACACGTTTTACTTTTGTTAATTCGTTCATTAAATTAACTTTATTATGCAAGCGTCCTGCCGTATCGATAATGACCACATCGGCATTTTGAGTAACGGCACTTTTTAGTGTATCAAAAGCCACAGAAGCGGGATCACTTCCCATATCTTGCCGTATCATAGGCACTTCCACTCTATCTGCCCAAACTTGTAACTGGTCTATAGCGGCAGCTCGAAAGGTGTCTGCAGCTCCTAAAACTACTTTTAGCCCTTGTTTTTTAAATTGATAGGCCAATTTGCCTATAGTTGTTGTTTTACCAACACCATTAACACCTACAACCATAATAACATATGGTTTATTACCTTTTGGAATCACAAACTCAGTAGCCTCTCCACTATTTATTTCAGATAATAAACCGGCTATTTCTTCTCGAAGAATTAGATTTAATTCATCTGTTCCTAAATATGTATCTCTTGCAACACGGCCCTCAATTCGCTCGATAATTTTTAAGGTGGTATTGACGCCAACATCACTGGACACTAATATTTCTTCAAGATTGTCTAAAACCTCGTCGTCAACTTTTGATTTACCAGCAACAGCCTTACTTAATTTACCAAAAAATGTTGTTTTAGATTTCTCTAAACCTTTATCAAGTGTTTCCTTTTTTTCTGTTGAAAATATCTTTTTAAAAAAACTCATTTTCTGTTTGTTGTTTGTTCAACACTTATTATAATTAGCGCTAGGGATTAAAGCGGCATCCTTTTGCTTTAAGCAAAAGATATAGCTGAAAGCCCGACCTGGTTCCTGAACTTGTTTCAGGATAAAGGTAACGCCTAAAAATCAATAACAATTTCCCTGCCCAAAATAGTCTACTGAAAAAATGGCACTAAAACGGAATGTAAATATAAAACAAAAGCCACTCTTTATGAAGTGGCTCTTAAATTTTATAACACGTACTAATTTATTTCTTATTCAAGAAATCGTTTACTAGTTCTGGTATCATAATAGATTCAACAAACATGTAAGCTCCTGTTTTGGGAGACTTTACCATTTTTATTGCTTTTGATAATCTTTTTGATCCTGTTTGTAATGATGCTACCGATTTCTTTGCCATGACTTTATGAGTTATTTGACATTTTCACTAAAGGGAAAATCTCTAATTTATTTAATTTCTTTATGAACGGTCATACGTTTTAAGATTGGATTAAATTTCTTTATCTCCATTCTATCTGGCGTATTCTTTTTGTTTTTAGTTGTAATGTATCTTGAAGTTCCTGGTTGTCCAGACTCTTTGTGCTCAGTACATTCTAATATTACTTGTATTCTACTACCTTTCTTTGCCATTGTAAAACTATTTTATTTGTCATTTCCGCGAAGGCGGAAATCTCATCCTTTATTATTTTAAAAATCCCTTAGATTTTGCGTCCTTAATGGCTGCCGCAATACCTATTTTGTTTATTGTTTTTAAAGCAGATGTTGAAACTTTTAAAGTTACCCAGCTATCTTCTTCTGGAATGTAAAAACGTTTCTTAATTAAATTAGCATTAAATTTTCGTTTAGTTCTGTTTAATGCATGAGACACGTTGTTTCCAACCATTGCCTTCTTTCCTGTAAGCTCACAAACTCTTGACATTATTTTCTGACTTTAAAAAATTTTTGTTGTTTAAAAACGAGGTGCAAATATACAAAATCTTTAATTTATGGCAATTTAAATTTTATCAATTTTTAAAAATTTCTTTTAGCAACATTTCAAAGGCCTTGTTTACGGCTTTATTTATCACTTTTGAACGATGATTCCCAAACCTAAATTTCTCTGAACACACCTTGTTTCTTGTAGCAATAGCGATAAAAACGGTCCCAACCTCGGCATCAGAATCACCTTTTGAAGGTCCCGCATTTCCTGTGGCAGCAATTGCATAATCAGAATTAAATAATTCTAAAACTTTTTTTGCCATAGCTTCGGCAACTTGCGAACTAACTACCGAATACGTGTTTATTAAATCTTTTGAAATGCCTAAAACTTTTATTTTTGAATTGGTTGCATAGGTTACAACACTCCCGTTAAAATAATTTGAAGCACCGGGATGCATGGTAATTTGTTCGGCTATTTTTCCTCCAGTACAACTTTCAGCGACTGCTATTGTTTGTTTTAATTTGGTTAGCTGTTTTGCTATGATAGACTCCACAATACCCTCGTCATCTTCAAAACCATAAAATTCATCTTTTATTAATGGTAAAACAGCATCGATTTGTTTTTGTACTTCCGTTTTTATCCGTTCTTTATCAAAACCTTTCGCTGACAGCCTTAGTCGAACTCTACCTAATGCTGGCAAATAAGCAAGTTTTACAAAGTCTGGCAAGGCATCTTCCCATGCGTCAATTCTAGCAGCTAAAGAACTTTCTCCCAAACCATTAACCAATAACGTTCTGTGTAAAATAAATGGCAACCGAAACTTCTTTGTTAGTTTTGGTAAAACCTCATTTTGAATTAAAGCTTTCATTTCGAATGGGACCCCTGGAAGCGATATAAATACTTTATCGTCTTTTTCAATCCACATGCCTGGTGCTGTGCCGTTGATATTCATTAGTACCTTTGCTTTTGAAGGCACTAGGGCTTGATCGATATTCACTTGTAAAAGAGTTGGTAGCGCATTTTGTTTCCAGATAGTTTCGATATTCCTTAAAACAGAATCGTCACGAACAAGTGTGTCATTAAAATATTCTGCTATGGTTTTTTTGGTAATATCGTCTTTGGTAGGGCCTAAACCTCCTGTTATGATAATGATATCTACATTATTTTCGGCATCGTTAAAAGCCTTTAATATATGTGATTTGTTATCTTGAACAGACGTTATTTGATATACTGATATACCAATTTTATTCAGTTCTTTAGCTATAAAAGCTGAATTGGTATCAATGACTTGTCCTATAAGGAGTTCATCTCCAATCGTGATTATCTCGGCAAGCATTATAATTTAAAATCTGATCGAATTTCATTGGCAGCAATTTCAATTGCCTTTAAAACGATTGCCAACTGATTTGTTATATCCAAATCCTGTTTCTCAAATTTTCCCCAATCTTGAACTTCTATAAGCGTATCCAACACCCCTAACTCAAATAAATCTATTGTAGGCTTCATTTTATGAGCTGCTTGGTATGCGTTGAAATAATCTTTTTCTGCAACGGCCTTTTTTAATCGTTCTGCATCTTCTGGAACTTCTTCTAAAAAAGCTGCTGCTAGAGCCGCAATGAATTCTTCATCATTATCTGCCAACTCTCTTACTCTAAACAATTTATAATGCTGTTCCATTTATTTTATTGTTATTGAAAACATCTGTGTGCTTTCTATAAATCCTTTAAGTTTGTCATTTGCATTGACTTTGCCAACTCCTGCGGGAGTTCCTGTAAAGATAATATCTCCAATCTTCAAAGTAAAATATTTTGAGACATATTCTATTAATTCATCAATTTTCCATAACATGTGACTCGTATTACCTTGTTGAACAACTTGGTCATTCTTAATTAATGAGAAATTAATATTATTGACATCATCGATTTTATTTAAAGGTAACCAATTTCCAATAACGGCCGCACCATCAAAAGCTTTGGCTTTTTCCCAAGGCAACCCTTTTTCTTTTAATTTGCTTTGCAAATCACGTGCTGTAAAATCTATTCCAAGTCCAATCCCGTCATAATATTTGTGAGCAAATTTTCTATCAATATACTTTCCAACTTTATTGATTTTAACCAAAATTTCGACCTCGTGATGCACATCATCAGAAAAATCTGGAATAAAAAATGGTTGCTTTTTAAGCAAAATCGCGGTATCTGGTTTTAAAAACACCACTGGATCTGTTGGCTTTTCATTTTCAAGCTCCTTGATGTGCTCTGTATAATTTCTACCTATACAAATGAGTTTCATGTGTTTATCTTTATTATCTATTTGGGTCAGGTGGAACGCCCTGAATAATCATCCTCGTGTGTGTGAAGCTTGATTCTC